>JAGUUF010000374.1 GCA_020063545.1 Cytophagales bacterium | reverse complement strand
AGTCTTTAAATGCAACCGACTCGGCTGAAAGGGTGGCTTTTCACACGCCATTTCAGCAAGGCCGAATCGGGCCTTTACACAGTTACTTAGTCGTTACCCAGATTGTCGTTCTTTTCCGTGTTTGTGTAAAGTCTTAACGCGGTATAAAATATCCAGAGCAAGTAAAAGAAAAAAACGAATCGCTGCCCTAAGGCAGGAATATCCGGAAAAACAAACGGCCATGCTCCAAACAGAACGGTAAGCCAGGTGAACAGCAAAGTCGGTTTAACGCATTGCTTCCAGTAAGCTGTTTTTTTCATTTGTCGCGGATACGAAAACGCGCCAACCAGGAAAAAAATGTAACTACCAAAGCTACCGATTGTATGCAGGAGCATAGTAGCCGATTTTTTATTGTCAAAATCTCCGGGGAATATCCCCGAAAATGACATGAACAGTCCGCTAAGGACGAAACCTATCAACGGCCACTTACTTCCCTCTTTATTTGATACGGATTTAAACAGCCCGTAAGAGTAAATTGAAATCAGTAAGCCTGTAACAATATAACCCGTTATATTCCATGCCCATTTATTTGGGGCATCCAAAGAACCAAGTTCACTTACCGCTTTTGTAAGAAAACTATAATCAGGCCTGGTGCGTGAGATAATAAGGTAGGTTGACCAAAACAGTACAGGGGCCGATAGTCCTAAAGTTGCATATTGCTTTGTTGTCATTTCTAGTGAATAAATGCAAGGCTTGTGTAGCCTACTTAATATACCCTTTGGTTTTCAGAATACTTGCCAAAAATTTGCGCTCGTTTTCGGTATTAAAAATTTTAAACGGCAGGTAAATAAGCTGGGCTTTGTTAACAAACAGCACAAAATAATCCTTACCGATGAATGCCCGCTTTATCTGGTCCCACTTCAGCGGCATGCCTTCTCGCGGATTAAGTTTCATTACAATCTGCTGGCTGGTTATTTCGTACGAAAATTTTTCGAACAGCATCTTTCCCTGCTCCAGTTGGGTAACGCCAAAAAACTGTATCCACCAAAACAGTACGTACAGCCCAAGGCCGACTACGGCAACAATAAACCACCAGATGCTCGGCACCCAGAAATAACACGCGCTGATTGCCGCAGCCGCAAGCACGGCAATCCACCCCTGCTGTTTCAGTACGCTTTGCAACGCCAGGCGGATGTACGTCTTTTTTTCGAGTTTATAATTTTTTGTTTTAACAATCATAGTATCAACTGCACATCGGTTACGAATACACTTTCAAACTCATGTCGAGGCTTTTGGCCGAATGGGTAAGTGCGCCCACCGAAATAAAATCAACCCCGCATTCTGCCACCGCGCGGATTGTCTGTTCGGTTATTCCCCCGCTCGCTTCAGTTAAACAACGGCCGCCAATCATGCGCACGGCTTCCTTCATTTCAGTAACATTCATGTTATCCAGCATCACCATATCCACGCCTCCGCATTCAAGAACCTGCTGCAACTCGCTGAGGTTACGCACCTCAATCTCTATTTTCAAATCCAGATTCCGGGCGCGAAGATACACTTTTGCCTGATTGATCGCCTGCTCCACGCCTCCGGCCATATCAACGTGGTTGTCCTTTAGCATAACCATGTCGTAAAGCCCAAGGCGGTGGTTCTTCCCTCCCCCGATGAGTACGGCCCACTTTTCCAAAAGCCGGAAATTCGGAGTGGTTTTCCGTGTGTCCAGTATGCTGGCTTTTGTTCCTTCGATAAGGCTAGCCAGTTTTCGGGTAAGCGAAGCAATGCCGCTCATGCGCTGCATGCAGTTTAGCACCAGGCGCTCGGTAGTAAGAATGGAGCGGGCCGGGCCCTCCACCGTAAAGGCAATGTATCCGGTTGCAACCGCGCTGCCATCGGTGCAGTGCACATCAATTTTTAAGGACGAATCGTACCGCGAAAAAATTTCGGTTGCCAGTTCAACCCCGGCAAGGATGCCGGCTTCTTTAATAAGGAGGCGGGCACTTGCCTGTTTTCCTTTATCAATAACTGCTTGCGTGGTGTGGTCTCCCTCACCCACATCCTCGGCAAGGGCAGTTTGTACAAACTTGTTAAGATACTGATCGGTAATATACGGTGGCCGCACCGCGTAAAAATAGAGTGCCCCGGTGAGTAAGGCTATTGCCTGACGAAAGAAATTTCCTGGATGAGTTGCTGATTGTCGGACACCTTTAATTTCATCCATACCCGATAGGTATCGCCCTGGCTTTTATATTGACCAATAGCAAACGGCTGTCCCCCTTTGGACTGCCCCTGGTGAATAATCATAAACTCGTTTGGCGGGTGTGCTTTGAAAAAATCGCGCAGCACAAACTCGGCTTGTGCCTTACTGTAGTTTTCAACCTTTCCTTCTATGGTAACATCCACAGTCGGATTTAAAAACTTTGAAAGTTCTTTGGCACTGCCGGCCTTTATGGTTTCGGTTACCTGCGCAATTACATCGGCATTTTGAGCCATTGCTGAAAAGGCTATACCCATTACCACAATTAATACCGACAAGATCCTTATCATAGATCGCAAATTAACCCAAAATTATGCCATAAAGGATGGATTGTTGGCATGAATTGAGGTTAGGCCCATAGTATACCGTATGGATTCGCACAAAACCCATAAGTAACCCATGGGTGGTGCATAACTGGTATATTTGCGGTTTCGTGTAAAACGGGTATGAACAAGAAGGTGCTGTTGATGATCCTGGACGGCTGGGGAATAGCCGCCAATAAAAAGGTGTCGGCAATTGACCAGGCACAAACTCCGTTTATGGATTCCCTTTATCCCAAATACCCTAACAGTCGCCTGGAAGCATCTGCCCTGGCCGTTGGCCTGCCTGAGGGCCAAATGGGTAACTCGGAAGTAGGGCACATGAACATCGGGGCCGGCCGGGTTGTGTACCAGGACCTGGTGCGCATTAATAAAGCGATTGACGAAAAAGAACTGGATAACAACCCGGTACTGAACGAAGTATTTGCCTATGCCCTGAAAAACAATAAGGATATACACTTCATTGGATTGGTTTCCGATGGGGGCGTACACTCGCACATCCATCACCTTAAAGGCCTGTGCACCATTGCCTGTAACAAGGGGATTAAAAATCTCTTTATCCATGCGTTTACCGATGGTCGCGATACCGATCCGAAAAGCGGGCTTGGTTTTTTGAGCGACCTTCAGCGTCACCTCTCAAAAACTACAGGTAAAATTGCCAGCGTGGTTGGTCGCTATTATGCCATGGATCGCGACAAGCGGTGGGAACGTGTAAAACTTGCTTATGATCTGCTGGTGCATGGACATGGGATAGCGGTTTCTGATCCGCTAAAAGGAGTGGAACAATCCTATTCCGAAGGCGTAACCGATGAATTTATCAAACCTATTGTGGTTGCAGAACACGGCAAGCCGTTGGCCGTAATTAAGGAAGGAGATGTTGTACTTTGCTTTAACTTCCGCACCGACAGAGGGCGGCAGATAACCATGGCTTTAACCCAGCAGGATTTTCATGAGCAGAACATGGCTGCCCTTAACCTATATTACATAACCCTTACCAATTACGATGACACGTTTAAGAACGTGAAGATCATTTTCGATAAGGATAACCTCGACAATACTCTTGGAGAAGTTTTGGCAAAACATGGGAAGAAACAAATCCGGATTGCCGAAACAGAAAAATACCCGCACGTTACATTCTTTTTTTCAGGAGGGCGTGAAGAAATTTTTCCGGGTGAATCGCGCATCCTGTGCCCCTCACCCAAAGTCGCCACCTACGATTTGAAACCCGAGATGAGTGCCCACGACATTAAAGACAAGATTATTCCGGAACTCGAAAAAAAGGAGGCCGATTTCATTTGCCTCAACTTTGCAAACCCCGACATGGTGGGGCACACCGGGGTATTTGAAGCTGCCGTAAAAGCCTGTGAAACGGTTGACTATTGTGCACGCATGGTAACCGAAGCTGCACTGAAAAACGGGTACACCACGTTAATCATTGCCGATCATGGAAATGCCGATTGCATGATCAACGATGATGGTACACCCAACACTGCACACACCACAAACCCGGTGCCGTGCATACTTGTTGATTCAACCTATCGCGGAAAAATCAGTAATGGAAAACTGGGCGACCTCGCGCCCACCATCTTAACCCTAATGGGTTTGCCCATACCAAAAGAAATGACCGGACATGTACTCATTGGTACGAATTGATTTTATTGTTGGTGCATTTTTATTGCTTGGGCTTGCCTCCTGCCAGAATAAGGTTACCCGGTCATCCGTTTATTTTCCGGTTGACAGCCTTATTCATGCTCAGGCAGTTCACCTTACCGGGTTAAACGCATCGCTTACCAAAAAAGCTCAGATTAACGGCAAGGAAGAAACCACCGCATTCATACCGGCCGACTCCGCAGCATGGCTTAAGGAGCTTGATATTTTTGCTTCACTGCACATCATGAATAAACCGGTTAACCGCGGCATCTATTCAGTAACCGATAGGGTTGATGAAAAATCCAATCTTATGGTTCGTACATTCACCAGCCAGGCCGATTTGCCGGTAGTATGGCTAAAGGTGCTGTACCACGAACATCCGCAAAATATCCGCAGAATTGAAGCCCTTTACCGGGAAGAGGGTTCGCTGATGAAGGGCTCGCGCATGCTGGTTATGGAATTTAAGGAGTTGAACAATAAAGTTACCCTTACATCCTACTCAATAGAAGGCGGGCAGAAAATGTTTCTGGGAAAACCCGTTGAATTTTCGCTTTCGGGCATAATAACCGTACCAACATGGCAAGGGGCAACCGAGAACCATTAACCAAAGAAGATAAGCGGCCCGTAAACCCGACAACCCTGAAAAAGCTTTTCGGGATTTTCCGGTTTGTTTGGCCCTACCGGTGGCGCTTTATTCTCGGGCTCACGGCACTGGTTCTTTCCAGCGCAACGTTGCTTTCCTTTCCATACTTCGCAGGCCAGTTGCTGGATGTTGCCTCCGGTAAAGCGGTGCCGTACTTCAGCAGCATAAACCAGATTGCCGGGGTGCTGCTGCTCATTCTTTTTATTCAGTCCATATTCTCCTTTACCCGCGTGTACACGTTTTCCGTAACCAGCGAACGAACCCTGGCCGATATACGCAGAAGTGTTTACGAAAAAGTAATCTGGCAGCCGCTCAGTTTCTTCGACAACCGCAGGGTGGGCGAACTGATGAGCCGGATAACTTCCGATGTAAGCACCCTGCAGGATACGTTTACCTTTACCCTTGCAGAATTGTTGCGTCAAACGCTGACACTCATCCTGGGCGGAGCCGTAATTTTTTACCTGGCCCCTACCTTAACTGCTTTTATGCTGCTTACCTTCCCTGTGCTGGTAGTACTGGCTTTGATTTTCGGCAGGTACATCCGCAAACTTTCTAAGAAAACACAGGACAAGCTTGCTGAAGCGAATGTTGTAGTTGAAGAGTCGCTTCAATCCATCCAGGTTGTAAAGGCTTTTACAAATGAGTTGTTTGAGATCTTCCGGTATGGCAAATCGCTGGCCGAAGTGGTATCCGTGGCCGTGCGCACGGCCAAATACCGCGGGTTGTTCATTTCGTTCTCCATCTTCGCCTTGTTCGGTGGCATTGTTGCCGTAGGCTGGTTTGGCGCTACGTTGGTGCAAAACGGAACTCTTTCGGTGGGCATGCTCTTTTCGTTCATTATTTATACTTCGTTTATTGGAGGCTCCATTGCCGGCCTGGGCGACCTCTACACACAACTGCAGCGTTCCATTGGCGCCTCCGAGCGGCTTCTTGAATTGCTTGACCAGCAAGGTGAAGTTGATTCCGAACAACAACCCATTCCCCGACTGAATGGAAGAATTACGTTCAACAATGTTTCGTTTACCTATCCAACCCGCCCTGATTTTCAGGTGTTGAAAAACCTGAATTTTGAAATTGAGCCGGGCGAAAAAGTTGCCCTTGTTGGCCAAAGTGGTTCGGGTAAATCCACCATCATCAACCTGCTGATGCGCTTTTACCCGGTAACCTCCGGCAAAATTCAGGTAGATCACCGGGTAATTGATACCTATCCGCTTACGGCCTACCGGAAAAACCTGGGCATAGTTCCGCAGGAGGTAATGTTGTTTGGCGGAACCATTGCCGAAAATATTGCATACGGTAAACCGGGCGCAACCGAAGAAGAGGTGCGGGAAGCTGCCCGCAAAGCAAATGCCCTGGAGTTTATCGAAAGCTTCCCGGAACAATTCAATACGCTTGTTGGCGAACGCGGCATAAAACTTTCAGGAGGGCAGCGGCAGCGAATTGCCATTGCCCGGGCTATATTAAAAGATCCGGCCATTCTCATCCTGGATGAAGCCACCAGTTCGCTTGATGCCCATTCGGAAGTACTGGTGCAGCAAGCACTTCAGCAACTCATGGCGGGCCGCACCACCATTATTATTGCGCACCGCCTAAGCACGATAAAAAAAGTTGACCGTATTTTTGTGATAAACCATGGCGAACTTGCAGAAATGGGTTCGCATAATGAACTTTCACGGCTGGACAACGGCTTGTACAGCAACCTGCTTAAACTCCAGTTGCACGAACAATGACAGGATCAAAGCAACTCTTAAAGGATTTTCAACTTCGCTTTACCCCGGGCCGCCAGGCCATTCTCAATTTGTTTCTGAAAAAAGATTTTGCCTTATCCCATGGCGATATTGAACGGGCAGTGCCCGCCAGTTTTGACCGGGTTACGGTTTACCGCACGTTGAAAACATTTCTTGACAGGGGGCTGATTCATAAGGTACTTGATGACGAAGGCGGAATAAAGTATGCCTTATGCTCGGTAGCCTGCACAACGGCCGGCCACCATCACGATCATGTGCATTTTAAATGCTCGGTGTGCGGGCAAACCAACTGCCTGGATGTGGACATCCCTTCCGTAAAACTTCCACGGGGCTACAAAGCCACCGAACTCAACCTGCTTATCCAAGGGGTATGCCAGAATTGTTCATGATTTTAGCAAACCCATGGGTTTCCTTTGCCGGTCGTCCCTCATTAATCGCGACACGGATTTTTGCCTTTGAAAAATAGTTGTACTTTTGAAACCTTCGGGCCTCTGAGTGCTTTGATAATGAAGGGCTTAGGTCCTGTAAAAGAACCTTTGAAGACGGACGTAGTTGGATAACCCTCTCAACATACTAGTAATCTCTCTGTTTGGCGGTAATGAACGAGAAGTAATCTTGTTTGGTATCTTCGGTGCCATCATTATCCTCTTTCTGGTGCTCGACCTTGGGCTCTTTCACAAGCAGGCCCACAAGGTTTCCACCAAGTCGGCCCTGTATCAATCTATTTTCTGGGTAACGGTTTCTGCGTTATTTGGGTACTTCATTTATGTTTACGATGAGAGTGGCGCAGTCGGGGCGGTTGAATATTTCTCGGCTTACCTGACCGAAAAGGCCCTCTCGGTTGATAACATTTTTGTTATCCTCCTTATCCTAAAGTACTTCCAGGTCGATGAAACCTATTACCATAAAATTCTTTTCTGGGGCATCCTGGGCGCTATTATTATGCGCGCCATATTCATTTTTGTGGGCGCTTACCTGATTCATAAATTCCATTGGATACTGTATATATTCGGTGTGTTCCTGATCTACTCCGGCATCCGGATTTACTTTGAGGATGGTGATGAAAAAATTGAACCCGAAAAGAATCCTGTTCTCATTTTCTGTAAAAAATACCTGCCGATAACCACCGATACAAAGGATGGTAAGTTTCTCGTATTCGAAAAGGGTAAGCTGTGGTTTACCCCGCTATTCCTGGTAATTGTGTTGATTGAAACAACTGACCTGATCTTTGCGGTTGACTCCATTCCTGCCGCCTTTGCCATTACGCAAAACGAATTCCTGATTTATACGTCAAACATTTTTGCCGTTATGGGTTTACGCGCCATGTTCTTTTTGTTATCGGGCATTATTGATAAATTTTACCTGCTGCAAAAGGGCCTTTCCATCATCCTGTTTTTCATTGGCGCCAAAATGATCCTGGAGATCTTCCAGATTGACATCAATGTTTACCTTTCTTTTTCCGTAATCATTGCCACCCTTACCCTCTCCGTTATTTTCTCGGTAATCATTCCGCGCAAATCAAAAATTGTATGACACTTATTGGGCGGCAAATAAATTTTTGGGTAGTATTTTAAGTAAAACCCTGAGTGTTAAAAAATTCTGAGGCAATACAATAATGCCGAAAGTCGGGATGGTTTTAAGGGCATGGATAAGGTGCTGGCGAACCATTTCACTTTCTTCGGCAGTTAATTCTTCAGCCTGAGCTTTCATAAGCAGGTTAAGTACAACCCTGTTATCCTGAATCTCTTTTAACAGTTTTCCTTTATTCTTTTCGGCAATACGGGCAACGCGCGAAATAAAGTGTTCGCTAACGCGCTCATAATTCGCTTTGTCCTGCAGGTACTCCAGTTCATGCCAGTGTTCCAAAACAAATCCCTCAATGGCAATGAGGCTGTTCTCCAGGTCGTCATCGCTGAAACCCAGGTGCGCGCACAATTGCCTGAGAAACTCGTGCTCGGTTTCTTCTACCCTGCGGTCGGCCCACATCGTGAGGATGGCAATCTCCAGGTAAAATTTGCGCAGAATCCACGAGTTATCGGAGGGCAGGTTAATGTCGCGGATGGCAACACCTGATTTAAAAATTGTCAGGGCTTCTTTTCTTTTGTCTGCAGGGATCTCAGTGCCCTGGATAAAATACTGAAACAACTTTTGCTCTTCGAAGTCAAGCACGTTATCCGAATGCGCGGCTGCTGCCATTACTTTAACTACCGAAAACCGGAGTTCCTCGCGTTCGTACCGGAAAAAATCTGCAACGATCTTATCGGCATTGGTGTGGATCCACTGGCCGAAGATGAATACATCGAGAAAGAGTATGCTGTTGTGAAAAAAGTAAACCCAGAAATTTCCCTTATGTTCAAAGGTGCGATCAATGCGCTTTTCAAGGATGCGTTCGGCCAGTTCGGTTGTTGATCGTTTCTTACCAAACAGTGTTTTTGTCGGGGTTGCCAGTTCCGGAAAGATGGTGTTGTAAAAACCGGCAATGTTTTCCAGCACCCGGTTAAACAAATCGGCTAACTCCTGCTGACTGCCAATAGGGCTGCCATGAAACAAAATAGAACTGCTGATGAGGCTTTCCGCCAGCAGCACCTTCATCCTGTCTTTCTCATCCCACGAAACTGCGTCCGGGTGATTGATGTGGCCAACCGATTGTCCATACATTAAGCCGGTGGGCTGAATAATCCGGTACAGGGCATACTCCGGGTGTGAATCCTTTCGGTTACTCGAAAGTTCACTAAAGGCATCCCTGCGGAAATCAAGATACTCACTGAGCCAACCTTTATTACCCGGCTTCATATCAGGATGAAGGTACCCATTTTTGCGGTAAAATGTCAGGAGAGTTTTCGCCAGCCTTTCTTTTCAATATCCCTGGCTGACGATTCTACTTTGGTTTGGAGACTTTTTTTAAGTGCATCAAGTTTCTTAGCCACCGTCTTATCGGCCGTGCCGATTATCTGCGCGGCAAGAATCCCGGCATTGCGGGCACCATCCAGCGCTACAGTCGCTACCGGCACACCTGCAGGCATTTGCAAAATGGATAGCACCGAGTCCCATCCGTCAATGGAATTGGATGACTTAACCGGAACTCCGATAACCGGCAACGAAGTGATGGAAGCCACCATGCCAGGCAGATGGGCCGCGCCACCCGCGCCTGCAATGATTACGCGTAGACCTTTGCTTCGGGCGTTGGTGGCATAATTAACCATGCGAAGGGGGGTGCGGTGTGCCGAAACCACGGTTAATTCGTAAGGCACACCCAGTTCCTCAAGCACTTCGGCCGCCTCTTTCATTGTTTTCAGGTCAGACTGGCTGCCCATTATTATGCCTACCAATGGTTTTTTCATGCTACAACCTTTAAGGTTTTTTTTACATAAGTTACTTTCTCACGCAAACTGGCAACGTCCGGATCCACAATAGTTACATGGCCCATTTTACGAAATGGTTTTGTAATCTTTTTCCCGTATAAATGCACGTGCACACCGGGAATACGGATAACCTTTTCAAACCCTTTGTAACGGGCCGGGCCGTTATGACCCGGTTCGCCCAGCAAATTTACCATGGCACTCGGAAGAATAAGGTGGGTTTCGCCTAACGGTAGCCCGAGGATGGCACGAAGATGCTGTTCGTATTGCGAGGTTGAATTCGCTTCGATGGTGTGATGGCCGCTGTTGTGGGGCCGGGGCGCAATTTCATTAATAAGAACTTTTCCTTGCCGGGTTACAAACATTTCAACGGCAAGCAGGCCAACCATTTTCAATTCATTAATTGTTTTGCGGGCAATGGCTTCCGCTTCACGTGCAATGGAGTTGGTTAGTTGAGCCGGGGCAAACAGGTACTCCACCAGGTTTTTTTCAGGATGAAAGACCATTTCAACAGCAGGGTAGGCTTTTATTTCGCCACGCTCGTTGCGTGCAACAATTACCGATATTTCCTTTTCGAAATCGACCAGCTGTTCGAGTAAGCCCGGAACGTCAAATGCTTTACGCAACTCCTTTTTTGAACGGATAATCTGTACACCCCGGCCGTCATAGCCTTCGCGGCCGAGTTTATGTACAGCCGGTAAAAAATCCTGCAGTTTTTTTACATCGGCCCGGTTTTCAGTAAGGTGAAACGGTGCGGTGGGAAGTCCGCATTCCCGGTAAAAAATTTTCTGGGTGCGCTTATCCTGGATCAACTCAATTATTTCGGGTTGCGGATATACCCTTTTTCCTTTTTTTACAAGTTCCCTCAGTGCCCTCGTATTAACGTTTTCTATTTCAATGGTGATGATGTCGCAGGCTTCACCAAACTTCATCACCGTGCGGTAATCCGTGAGTTTACCCGCCTGGAAAGGAGCCAGCCCGCTGCAGGGGGCCTCTTTGTCCGGATCGAGAACACGAAACGACAGGTTAAAATCAATACCCGCTTGAATGAGCATGCGGCCAAGCTGGCCTCCGCCAAGGATGCCGATTGTAAAATTTTGTTGAAACAGCCTGCTCACGAGGTAATGTGGCTCAAATTTAGATAGTTTCAGGTATAACCGCGCATGAAATCCCACTGTGATTAGCGGATCAGTATTTAATCTTTCATTACCTTCAACTCATGAAAAGGGAAACAATATTCATTCTTGTTTGGCTGGCTTTTTCTCCTGCATTGTTTGCCCAGGTAATCGGCACCCTGTTTCCGGTAATGGAGGCTGAAACCGTTGAGGACAAAAAGGTTATTTTACCCGAAGCCGTTAAAGGAAAGTACACCCTACTTGGCCTGGCGTACTCCAAAAAATCGGAAGACGAACTGAACTCCTGGTTTCAGCCTGTGTTCGAGAAATTCATACAGAAAAACAAGGGATTGTTTGAAGGATTCGGCTACGATGTAAACGTGTATTTCGTGCCTATGTTTACCGGTGTAAATGCTGCAGCCACCGGTACAGCCAAGCGCAAGGCCATTAAAAACGTTGATCCGCAGTTGTTGCCTTACATTCTGTTTTACAAAGGTGAACTGAAACCTTATAAAGACGCGCTTGATTTCGAAAAGAAGGACATTCCATACTTTTTCGTGCTTGATAAGGACGGTAAAATCCTTTACGCCACGAGCGGAAAATACAGTTCGTCCAAAATGGATGAGGTTGAAAAAGTGCTTGAATAACTATCGATGGACATTTTCATTCTTCTTGCGCTCGCCATGGCTCCGGGTATTGCCATTGGCATTTACATTTACCTGAAAGATCACCACGAACGTGAACCGATAGGTTTGCTGCTTACCAGTTTTTTCTATGGCGCCCTGAGCACACTGGTAACCTTTGCCTTAAGCTGGCCATTGGAATTCATTGCCACCCTTAAAGACGACAATGTGGTTGATCAGTTTACCAATGCTTTTTTTAAGGTAGCCCTGGTCGAGGAGTTCAGCAAGTTTATCTTCATCCGGTTCATACTCTATCCGAACAAAAACTTCAACGAACCCTTTGACGGCATTGTGTATGCCACCATGGTGGGCATGGGTTTCGCAACGTTCGAAAATATATTATACGTATTTCATTACGGTGTACCTACCGGTATTTTGCGCATGTTTACCGCTGTACCTGCCCACGCCTGCTTTGCCGTGCTGATGGGGTACTTCTTAGGTAAAGCTAAGTTTACCCACCGTAAAGAGCTGTTCTACTCGATAACAGCCTTATTGGTTGCCACTGCGTTTCATGGGGCCTACGACTACTTCTGGTTCATCGCGTTTGTACCGGGCTTGTGGGTTGGCGCCATCATTTCCTTAATTGTTGCCCTGGTGCTTTCTAAAAAAGCTATCCTGCTTCATCAGCAATCGTCACCGTTCATCAATCCTGAACCCACACTTAATGGACAGGACAAGCCGGCAACATAACCTGGTACGTCAGGAATTCAACTGAATCTCCTCGCCTTCCTTATTCAAAAATTTAAACTCTGTTATGCCCATGGAGGAGTCTACCTCCATATGTACCCAACGTTTATACTTGAAAAACCACTTTACCCGTTGCGAAAAAATGCCCCTGGTAAAATAGGCGTGCAGGTACGGATGCACGGCCAGCACCAACTGCCGCTGGTTTTGTTTAATCAGCAGGTACTCCAGTGTTTTCTCAATCTGATCAGAAACCAAAATGGAGGCCCCGATTTTACCGGTACCATTGCAGGTAGGGCAAACTTCCTTCGTAGCAATATTTACCTGTGGCCTTACGCGCTCGCGGGTAATCTGCATCAGCCCGAATTTTGAAAGCGGGAGCACGGTGGACCTGGCTTTGTCCTTTTCCATCTCCTCTTTCATGATCTTATGGATCAGTTTTTTGTTGTCGTGGTTTTTCATGTCAATAAAATCCACCACGATTATGCCGCCCATATCGCGCAGGCGCAACTGGCGCGCAATTTCTTTGGCTGCCTCTATGTTAACCGAGAGGGCCGTGTTCTCCTGGTTCTCTTCCCGGTTCGATTTATTACCGCTGTTTACATCAATAACATGAAGGGCCTCGGTATGCTCAATAATCAGGTAACCCCCGCCTTTTAAACTTACCGTTTGACCGAAGGCCGATTTAATCTGCTTTTCAATTCCGTAATGCTCAAAAATCTTTACGCGGCCGGTGTAGAGTTTTACGATTTTCTCCTGCTCGGGCGAAATGGTCCGGATGTAGGTGCGAATCTCTTCGTATATTTTTTTGTCATCAACATGAATGTTGTCGAACGATTCATTCAGTAAATCGCGCACCAACGATGAGGTTTTGTTCAGTTCGCCAATCAGTTTATCATTGGGCTGGGCCGTGGGCAGGCGGGTAATTCCCTCTTCCCAGGTTTTAACCAGGGTACGCAGGTCGCGGTCAAGGTCGGCCACTTCAACCCCCTCGGCTACTGTGCGCACGATAACGCCAAAGTTTTCCGGTTTAATGGATTGAATAAGGCGCAACAGGCGCTTGCGCTCATCGCTGCTGGTAATTTTCTTCGATACGTTAACGGTATTCGAAAACGGCACGAGCACCAGGTAGCGCCCGGCCAGGGAAAGCTCACAGGACAGTCGTGGGCCCTTGGTCGAGATGGGTTCCTTTACAATTTGCACCGGAATTTGCTGGCCTTTTGCCAACTGCTGGCCTATTTTGCCATGCTTGTCTATGTCCGGTTCGAGCGTAAATTTTT
>JAGUUF010000175.1 GCA_020063545.1 Cytophagales bacterium | reverse complement strand
CTTGCCGGGTTGGAATTTGGCCAGGAATTGGTTAACACCTTTGGTAAACGAAATTATGTGCTTGCTGTGCTCCTGCTGACTGCTGTTGGCGGCTCGTTAATAAAACCCTGCATTGTCGGAACGGTTGCCAAAACAAGTAAAAAGGAATCACAAGCCCTTGGCTTCTCAATTTATTATACACTCGTAAACCTGGGAGGCGCCATCGGCCCGATACTGGCATTGCAGGTACGCGAAGAATGGGGTATTGAGTATGTATTGATCATGTCATCGATCACCTCATTTTTTCTAATCATCGGTACGGTACTGTTTTTCAAAGAGCCGCAGGAAAGCGGGGAGGCGGCTGACGTGCGCACCTTTCAAAAAGTTTTTGGCGATATGGTTCTCGTATTCGGTAACCTGCGGTTTATCATATTCCTTTTGATCTTTTCGGGTTTCTGGATGATGTTTTGGCAGATTTTTTATTCGTTCCCTTTCTATGTTACCGATGTGCTTAAGTTTGAACGTTTTGAATTGCTTGAAACCGTTGATGCCTGGAGCATTATTTTTCTTACAGTGCCGGTAACGGCACTTGTCAGCAAATGGAAACCGATAACCGCCATGACGCTGGGGTTCAGTATTGCCAGCCTCTCGTGGATAATTATCGGTGCGTGGGCAACCGTACCTGCTGCAATTATTGGCGTGTTTTTCTTTGCTTTAGGCGAAGCCATTCAGGCTCCCCGGTTTTATGAATACGTAGGCTCGCTGGCTCCCAAACATCAGGTGGGCACTTTTATGGGATTTGCTTTTTTACCAGTCGCTATCGGATCGTTTACGGCCGGGATTATTGCCGACTGGCTTAGGGGAACTTATCTCGCAACAAATCCTTCCATGATGTGGTACACCTTGGCGGCCATTGGTATAACCTCAACCCTGTTGATGCTGCTGTATAACAAGTTTTTAGTTCCAAAATCTTAACCTAAACCTATGGATCAGGCAAAGGCATTTAAACCCTACATTTCTCCTGAACAGAACCTACCTGAATTCACGCTTAAATCGGTTGTTTTCGGTGCGTTGTTCGGAATTATTTTCGGTTCATCAACCGTGTACCTGGCGTTAAAGGCAGGCCTTACGGTATCCGCCTCCATACCCATTGCCGTTATTGCCATTACGCTGGGCAGAAAGTTTCTGAAGACCACCATCCTGGAAAACAATATTATCCAGACAACAGGGTCAGCCGGTGAATCCATTGCAGCCGGGGTGGTATTTACACTTCCCGGCTTTTTGTTTTTATCGCCCGGAGCTGATGGCGTAAGCGTTGGTGAATCATACTTTAACTATTTAACGATTCTTATCCTGGCGGCCTTTGGCGGTATGCTGGGTACACTGATGATGATTCCGCTAAGGCGTTCGCTCATTGTTAAAGAGCACGGCACGTTGCCGTATCCTGAGGGAACGGCCTGCGGTTCGGTGCTACAGGCGGGTGAGAAGGGTGGTGTGTTTGCGAAAACGGCATTCCTGGGAATGGGCGTGGCCCTGGCGTATGCCATGCTTCAAAAGGTTTTTCATGTTATTGCCGAAACACCTTCATATGTTACCAGTCAGGCCAACAAATTCTGGCCATCGGCAGCAACGCGCGGTGAAATAACACCCGAGTACCTGGGCGTTGGATATATCATCGGGCCCAAAATATCCGGTGTGCTGGTGGCAGGTTCGGTGTTGGCGTGGTGGGGCTTAAACCCATTGCTGGCCACGTTGGTACCTGCCGATACTATTGCGTTACAGTTGGTAAAACTTGGCTACCTGGCTGACATTACCAAACCCGGAGGGCCGGGAGGTTGGGATCCAACAAGCCATACATTCACCAGTTATGCCGATGCCATTTACCGTGCCTACATCCGTCAGATTGGCGCGGGAGCGGTGGCGGCAGGCGGTTTCATTACGCTGCTAAAGACTCTGCCTACAATTGTCAGTTCATTTAAGGAGAGCATTGCATCCTTAAAAGAAAAAGGATCGGCAGGAGTGTTGCGCACCGAGCGTGACTTATCTTTCAAGGTGGTAATTTTTGGGAGCATCATACTGATTGCCGTGCTCACCATAATGCCCAATATCCCGGGCGAAGGCCTGATGCAAAAGCTGCTTATCGGGATACTGATCATTATCTTCGGATTCTTTTTTGTAACGGTAGCCAGCCGAATCGTGGGCCTTGTAGGCTCAAGCAATAGTCCAATCAGCGGGATGACCATCGCCACCCTGATGGGTACCTGTTTAATTTTTACTGCTGTGGGCTGGAGCGGAAAACTCTATGAACCACTGGCCCTTGTGGTGGGCGGAATGATTTGCATTGCAGCCGCCAATGCCGGGGCTACCTCTCAGGATTTGAAAACCGGTTTTATTGTCGGGGCGACACCGCGTTACCAGCAACTGGCGCTTTTTATCGGGGCAATTGTTTCCTCTGTTGCAATCGGCATTGTGGTTAAAGTGCTGGATACACCCACAGCCGATATGGTGGCGCAGGGCTATACGCATGCTATCGGTACCGATAAATTTTCAGCACCCCAGGCAACGTTAATGGCCACGCTTGCTCGTGGCATCCTTTCGTTTAACCTCGACTGGCAGTTTGTTATGGTGGGAGTTTTTATTGCGGTTATGATTGAACTGTGTGGTGTTAAAGCGCTGGCCTTTGCCATTGGGTTGTACCTCCCGCTATCCACAACACTGCCGATTTTTATTGGTGGCGCCATTAAGGGCGTTAGTGATTGGCAGTTAGAGAAAAAACATGCTCTAAAAGCTGATGATGAACTTGGCCGCGGCAGCCTGTTTGCAACAGGCCTGATAGCCGGAGGTGCGCTGGCCGGTGTAATTGTTGCGTTACTATCAGTCAACGAAGGTATTTTCAATGCGTTGCAGCATGTAAATGCCGAACATGGACTCAGTTCGCTGCTGGGCCATGACGGGTATAACCTGTTAGGCGTGTTGTGTTTTGCTGCAATGGCGTATGGCTTGTACCGGATAGGGATAAAAAAGGAGTAAGGTGCCTGTTAATCGGTATACAACAAAAAGGCCGGAAGTTACCCGGCCTTTTTTTGTTGGTACCTGTTAATCTTTAGTGTGAGACATCAATGATTTCCTTAAGTGTGCTTAAGGCATCGGTTTCGGATTCATCAATCTTCCCGTCAGCATTGATAATATCATACAGGTCGGTATAGATGTGGTACTTAACCGGAAACTTAACTTCCGAAAAATGCTTAAACGTATCGCGGAACAATGTGCGAAGCTGGTTCTTGTCAAAATCCATATACAAGGCCATGGTTTCCTTTAGCTTCCGGTCGTAGTCCGATTCATTCGGGAACAATTTTTTCATCTTCTCCTTCACCACCTTCACTTCGGTTTCATGAAATTCCCCGTCAGCATGGGCCATGTGCACGTATAAAAACAAAACAAAGTCGGCAAACGTCTTATGGATAACCATGGGTTGTTCAGTTTGAGGCTTACAAGTTACACACCAAATCGTATCTGTCAAAATAGAAAAGCCCCACCTTTCGGTGAGGCTCTTTTATGTAAGCATTATGCAGAACAGATTACATCATTCCGCCCATGCCTCCGCCTCCGGGCATAGCCGGGGCTTCTTTTTCTTCAGGAATTTCCGAAACCACTGCTTCGGTTGTCAGCAATAAGCCGGCAATGGAGGCAGCGTTTTCAAGAGCCAGGCGTGCAACTTTGGTCGGGTCAATAATGCCAGCCTGGAAGAAGTCTTCAAACTTATTCTCACGGGCATTGAAACCATAGTCTTTCTTGCCATCGCGAACTTTGTTCACGATTACAGAACCTTCCTGGCCTGCATTTTCAGCAATTATGCGTAGCGGGGCTTCGAGGGCAAGGCGAACAATATTCACACCGGTCTCCTGGTCTTCGTTATCGGTATCCACATCCTTCAGCGCGTCAATGGCACGCAGGTAAGCCACGCCACCACCCGGGATGATACCTTCCTGAACGGCAGCACGGGTAGCGTGCAGGGCATCGTCAACTCGGTCTTTCTTCTCCTTCATTTCCACTTCGGTTGCAGCACCCACGTACAGGATGGCTACACCGCCTGAAAGTTTGGCCAGACGCTCCTGAAGTTTTTCTTTATCGTAGTCGGAAGTGGTGGTTTCAATTTGGGCTTTAATCTGGTTGATGCGGCCCTGGATTTCCGACTTCTTACCGGCACCGTTCACAATCGTGGTATTGTCTTTATCAATATTCACTTTTTCGGCACGGCCCAGGTAATCCAGAGTAGCGTTTTCAAGTTTGTAACCGCGTTCTTCACTGATTACCTGACCACCGGTAAGGATGGCGATATCTTCCAGCATGGCCTTTCTGCGGTCGCCAAAACCAGGAGCCTTAACCGCTGCAACACGCAACGCACCCCGGATTTTGTTTACCACAAGGGTAGCCAGGGCTTCGCCTTCAACCTCTTCGGCAATAATTACCAGCGGTTTACCGGTTTGAGCCGTAGCTTCCAGGATGGGGAGCAACTCCTTCATGCTGCTGATCTTCTTATCGTAGATCAGAATGTAGGGATTGTCCAGTTCGGCTTCCATTTTCTCGGTGTTGGTAACGAAGTAAGGTGAGAGGTAGCCGCGATCGAACTGCATACCTTCAACCGTCTTCACTTCTGTTTCGGTGCCTTTTGCTTCTTCAACGGTAATGACACCGTCTTTACCAACTTTATCCATCGCATCGGCAATCATTTTACCGATGGTCTCATCGTTATTCGATGAGATGGATGCCACCTGCTGGATTTCGTTGGAGTCTTTAATTTTTTTGGATTGCTTTTTCAGGTTTTCAACTACCACAGCAACGGCTTTATCAATACCGCGTTTCAGATCCATCGGGTTGGCGCCAGCGGCTACGTTTTTAATACCGTGGTTAAAGATGGCCTGCGCCAGTACGGTTGCGGTGGTGGTACCATCACCGGCAGCATCTGCTGTTTTGGAGGCCACTTCTTTTACCAGTTGGGCACCCATGTTTTCGATGGGATCTTTCAATTCGATTTCTTTTGCAACGGATACACCGTCTTTGGTTACGGTGGGGGCCCCGAATTTCTTATCGAGGATAACGTTACGACCTTTCGGGCCGAGGGTAACTTTTACTGCATCAGCAAGCTTATCAACGCCTTTCTTCAGCCTGTCGCGGGCAGAGGTATCAAAGGTTATTTCTTTCGCCATAGTTTTTAGTTTTTGGGTTTACGATTTAGATAATTCCGAAGATGTCAGAGTTCCGCATGATCAGGTACTCCTTACCGTCAATGGTGATTTCGGTGCCGGCATACTTACCATAGAGCACATGGTCGCCCACCTTAACGGTTACGGGCTTGTCCTTCAGGCCTTCACCTACAGCAATGATTTTACCTTTCTGAGGTTTCTCCTTTGCCGTATCGGGAATGATGATTCCGGAAGCGGTTTTTTCTTCCGCGGCAGCAGGTTCTACCAGAACCCTGTCCTCGTTTGGTTTAAAGTTGATTTTTGCCATATACAGTTAATTGATTTTAGGTTTAACAAGTTTGACACGTGCCGTGCTTTACACCTATTGTGCCAGCCCCGGTTTACCGTCAAAAATGCCCTAAAAACACATCAAAATGGCAGTTTTTTACCGGCATTAATGGGGTGTACTGCCAAAACCCTGTTGTATAACTGGCAGTATGGCAGGTAGTAGTGGGTTATGACCGGCCCGGATTTTGAATAAACACGAGCGTTCTGTTTCGATATGTTCGTGATGTTGGTTATGCATTTTTTTGGTGAATGATTAACTTTTACAAAATTTCTTAGAGAAAATGGACCGGTTATCTAACGATTGGCTTACCCAGGGCCTGATTGATTTTGAGTACAAGAAGTACATTTTGCTGGCTTACCTTAAAACCGTTAAGGAATCGTTTGGCAGGGTAGCCCTGTACCCGTTTTTGAGCGATTTGGTTTTTCACTACCAGAATCTGCTGGCAGTAAAGGAGAACAAAGCGCTTATCCGCGAATCCTTCCCAAAGGAACTGTCGCTTGAAGAATTCAAAAAACTTGAATTGAGTTACCGGGAAATGATTGAGGATGATTCGATAATGAATGAACTGACTTCGATAATTGAATGGGCGCTCCCGAGGTTCAAAAACTCGCTGCAGGAGGGTTCAATAATTTATGAATATGTCGAGTCGCAGTGCGAAATTTCGCCCGTTGGTGTTACCCCGTTGTATGCACGCGAAGGCTATTTATTTGTAACGGTTCCACCCGAAAAGGAGACCAATGTTTACCGTTACCAGCTTAGCATTTATGAGGAGCAATACGAACAACTGCGCAGCCTGAATACCGAATTCATAGAAACCGTGCCTAAAAGTACCGTAACGCCTTACGAGAGTATAAAGGTGAACCTGGTAAAACGGTTCAGGGAAATGCCCAACCCGGCAACCTACCTGATTCTATCACGGGTAAAATTTCCGTTTGTCGAAACCCTTATGCCTGTAGCCAAGCGCCTGTTCGTAAAGCACATTTCAAAGATTGGGTAATACAGGTTTAATTGCCATCAACGAAAAGCCCCGCTGGAAACGGGGCTTTTTATTTCGTTTAGTAGTTACTTAGTTCTGTTCTTTCTCAACTGAATCGGAAGCAGGCATTTCCATGGAAGGAGGTGCCGCCTGTTCACCGGCTTTGTCCAATATATCGCTGCCTTTACTTCCCGCAGCAGGGGTGATAAAATTTGTTGATAATGAAAGCACCATGATGGCAATGGCAAAACCCCAGGTAAGTTTTTCCAGCAGGTCTCCGGTCTTCTTCACACCGATAATATTGGTTGCCCCGGATCCGCCAAACTGGCTGGTAAGTCCTCCGCCCTTGGCATTTTGCGCCAGGATTACAAGTACCAGCAATACACAGCTAAACAGGATTAAGCCGATTATAAAGGTGAGCATGTCTTACTTTTTTAAGTCGTCAATTCGGGCTGCAAAGTAAGTCTTTTTTTGCGGAAACTTCCAAATCAGCTTCTTCAGTACTTCTATGGCTTTGTCCTTTTTGCCCTGCTTTATCAGGATTTCAACCAGCGTTTCGGAAACGATGTGATCGGTGAATTCACCGCTTCGGACAGACTCCGACATGTCCTGCGGATTTTCTTCGGCCACCGGTTGGGTAGCAATGACCGGCTTTGCCTTTATAAACTGGTTTATAATTTCTATTTGCTCTTTTGTCTTTTCATTTTCCGGCTTAATCTTCTTATGCGAGGTCTTGATCGCTTCAATCAGCGGATCGGCCGGGGCGGATTTCTTTTCCTTCCTGGTTTTCGATTTAACTACAATTTTTGATTCTGGGTTTGCGGGTGCGGCCAGTTCTTTAGCCATTTCAATAATCCGCTGCTTTTTTGATTTAAGCACTTCACGCTTTGGCTTTTCAGGCTTTTTTTCCGTAACCGGCTGGAGTCCTGACGTTCCGAACATAGACTCAAAGATTTCCTTGGAATGCTTCAGGCGTTCGAGGTCTTCAAAAACCTCATCGGCAAAATCGTGAGTTGCTTCGGCTGTGGATGTAATCGCTATTGCCGGTAGTTCCGCATCAGCAATCCTGTGTGTCATTATTTCTTTTAACACTGACCTGTCGGTGCTGTGAATGGCCGCTTCCTGAAGTACAGCGGCATGATCAGCCAGGGCGTGGTCTCTGCTT
>JAGUUF010000225.1 GCA_020063545.1 Cytophagales bacterium | reverse complement strand
CCCGCACATAGGTAAAGAGCACCAGCGGAATTACGCCTACCGAGAGCAGGATGTGTGAAATCAGGATGAAGAAGTACACATACCGTATAGCCCCTTCCCCGCCATAAGGGGTAGACTCGCTGGTGATGTGATAGAGCACATACATCACCAGGAAGGATGCCGACAACAGGATGTTGATCTTCATCAGCCGTTCGTGCGATTTACGCTTACCGTTCTTTACCATCACAACGGCCGTAACCAACAGGATGGCGGTTAAACCATTGATGGTTGCATAAATGGGCGGCAGAAATGAAAAATCATAACCGGGCACTTTCACCCTGAAGAGCAGGGCAACCGCCAACGGCACAACAATCGAAACTGCGATAATCAGCCTGCGGTAAGGTTCAGGTTTTTGCATGGTTTAATATTTTTTTAGGATTATAGCCGTTTCCATCAACAGGCGGTCAACCTCTTCGCGTGTATTACCGTAATGCCCGCGGATTCGCCCATCCTGATCAACAAGCAACAACGGCCTTTGTTCGGTGATGAACAGGTAACACCGGCTCCAAAGTGCCAGGCTGTCCTGCCGGGGCTCAACTTTTACCGGTGTAATCTCCGGTGATAGAAATGTTGCCTCAACCCTGGAGAGTTGTTGTTCATCTTCCGTAAAGAAATAAAGAATCAAGCTTGCTGAATCTGGCCAGCCCAGCGATTGTAAAATTGCTGGCGGAATCCGGTACGGCCCTTGTCCAACCGGTGGACAGTCTGGTGTTCTTACCGGGGGCGCATCCTGGTAAAGAGGCGTTACAGCAAATTCGTTTTTTCCAAACTTTTTCAGGAATAGGAATACAGAACCGGGTATGACAAACGCCAGCACCAACACCACATACTTTAAAACCTTTTTGTTTTGCATTTACCCGCTTAAATAAAAGAGGCTTAAGTTTCCTTAAGCCTCAGTATAATTATTATTAAAAAATTCAAGGTCTTACATCCGAGATAGACATCCCTTCGTACACAAAGGCCACCAGCATCCACACCACAAAAACCATCGGGATAAGGATGGACCACAGCAGCACTTTTACTTCGTAGCGCAGGTGCATAAACTCACCCACGATATAGGCTGCCTTTACGATTGTCATCAAAATAAATGTCCATACCCGCAGGTCTTTCATTTCGTGCGGAACACCAAAGGCAATTCCGAATTCCAATAATGTAACCAGCCCGAGAATACCCGCTACCGTCCACAGTTTTTTAATCTTGGCGGTATCGGGAGGAAGTACCGTTACCTGGGGTGCATCATCAACATGTGCCATAGTAAAATCAGTTTATACGAGATAGAAAAATGTAAACACGAATACCCAAACCAGGTCAACAAAGTGCCAGTACAACCCCACTTTCTCCACCATTTCATAATGCCCGCGCCTGTCGTACACACCGGTTACGGTGTTGTAAAATACCAGGAAATTTAACATCACCCCGCTGAACACGTGAAAGCCGTGAAAGCCCGTGATAAAGAAAAAGAAGGCTGCAAAATCAGGTGGCCCGTATTGGTTCATCCGCAGGTTGGCGCCAAAGAAGGTAGTGCCCTCGGCCACTGCGCTGCCTTCGTGCGTACCGTGTATAAAGTGTGTCCACTCCCATGCCTGGCAACTTAAAAACGTAAGCCCACCGATGATTGTCCAGAGCATCCACTTTTCAACGGCCCTGCGGTCCATGCGGTGCCCGGCCTCAACGGCAAGCACCATGGTTACCGAACTCATAATCAGGATGAACGTCATTAACCCAACAAACACCAGTGGGGCATTAACATTGTGGAAAAACGGTATGGAGGCAAATACTTTTTCCGGTATCGGCCAGTAGGCCTGAGAGAATTTAAACGCACTAACCGCGCCTTCATAGGCGTGGTGTGAAGAACGGACAAGGCCGTAGGTAATGAGCAATGCGGAGAACGTAAAGGCATCGGAGAGCAGGAAGAACCACATCATCAGCTTTCCGTAGCTGGCGTTCATCGGTGAAACTCCGCCATCCCAAACGCTTCTTCCGGGTGCCGGTACCGTTACAGTTGAAGGATTTGCCATGAGGTAATAACAGGTTTTCGGTTTATGGATTCAGTTTAATAAATACGAACAAATATAGCCAAAGAATACCCAAAAAATGCCAGTAGGTACTGCACATTTCTAACCGGGTAAGGCTTTTTGAATGTACCTTAAATTTATAGGAATCGGCCAGCACCACGGCCAGAAAAACCAGCCCGCTGATAAGGTGAAGGCCATGCACGGCCGTGAGTACGTATACAAATGAGTGCGATACATTGCTGCCGGAAAAATACTGGTTCAGTTTTATCATATCGCCATAGGCCACAAACTGACCTACCAGAAAGCCAAGGCCAAGAAGCATGGTAAGGCCTAAGCCCAGCTTAACCAATTTCAGGTTGTCGTGCCGGGCGGCCCGGTAGGCCATTATCAGTGCAAAACTGCTGGCCAGTATAATAGCTGTATTGATTGCCATTTGTTGCGGCAGGATTATTTCGGCCCAACCTGTGTCGGCCCGCTTAACCAGGTAAGCGCTGGTCCATGCCCCGAACAGCATTAACACACTTACCATGAACAGCCACAGGGCAAACTTTTTCGGGTTCATGGAGAGCGGCTGCTTTGCCTCTTCTACGATTTTCAACTCCTTGATATGCGTATCCATATTCCTTACACCTTACACCTTACACCTTATTCCTTATTCCTTATTCCTTATTCCTTTTATTCCTATTCCACCCTACACCTTATCCAACAAATAAGCTACCTGCACGATGGGCAGATATAAAAACGATCCGAACATAATGCGCCTGGCGCTCTGCCGGCTTCCGTCCTTCATCAGTGAAAACGTCTGCGCCAGGAACAACACCCCGCACACTGTGGCTACAATAGCCGAATCAATACCGCTAATGCCGAACTTGGCGGGCAGCAACCCGAGCGGAAGTAAAAACAATGTATAGATCATGATTTGAATGGCTGTATTCATGTCTTTACTTCCGCCAAACGGAAGCAGCTTAAAGCCCGCTTTTTTATAGTCCTCTTCCGCAAGCCAGGCAATAGCCCAGAAGTGCGGAAACTGCCAGATGAACTGAATGCCAAAAATAATCAACGCCTCATGCGAAATGTTACCCGTAACGGCTACCCAGCCCAACAGCGGAGGAAGTGCACCGGGAATAGCCCCTACAAAAACAGCAATGGAGCCAACACGCTTTAGCGGGGTGTACACAAAACTGTACAACACCATGGAAAGAAAAGACAGCAGCGTGGTAAGCAGGTTAGTATAGGCAAACAGAATGGAAATGCTAACCACAAAACAGGCTGCTGCAAACACAGCTGCTTCGGTTACGCTTAACCGGCCGGTCGGCAGCGGACGGTTCATGGTGCGCGTCATCAGTTTGTCGTAATCGCGCTCAAAGATCATGTTGAGGGCAATAGACGATCCGGAAAGCAGAAAGCCCCCTATAAACACCATGCATAGCCTCGTCCAGTCAATAACCGGTGAGGCCAGTGTAAAACCGAATGCGCACGAGAATGCCACCAGCAGCGACAGCCTGAACTTAAGCAGCTCCCAACAGGCGTGGGCTTTGGCCAGCAGCCGGGTAAATCCGGTAAGGTTATCAATCGGTTGGGCAATCATGACGTATACGCTAACACCGGTTTTTCCTGTTTGTTCAGCCACAGCAACAACCGGAATTGTGTTCCGAAACTCAGGGTTGCCAGCAGCAGGTGCACGGGCTGAAGAAAAGCCGGTACTGAAAACCAGGCCATTCCGGCACCCGTTAAAATGGTTCCCAAAATTAGCAGGAATACCCTGCCGGTAAAACCTTTCAGGCCCTCATATTTCCATAATTTCAGGGTAAAAACGGAGGTAACAATCAATACCACCCACGAAAACGACCGGTGTATTATAAAATCAAAACCAAGGTGCGAAATCCACAGGTCGCGATTAGCCACTACACCGGCAACCTGATCCAGCGCTTCGCGGACCTGGGTTCCTAAAACAATTTGTATCAACAACACCGCCATTGATGCCCATAACCAAACTGCCATTCGCGGATTGTAAACATGTTCGCTGCGTGCTTGTGTTATCGACCAGAGGTAAATTAACAGGCAAACAATAATCAATGCCAGAAACATGTGCACGGTAATCGTCCAGGGTGTAAGGTTGGTAGAAACGACAACGGAACCAATCCATCCCTGAAATACCACCAGCAAAAACGTAAGACCTGCCAGCAGGGGAATCAGCGGCTTTTGCTTCCTGAATTTCAGGGAAGAAATCATAACAGCAGTAATCAGTAACCCGATGATTACACCAACAAGCCGGTTTATATACTCAATCCATGTTTTTACCGGGTTAAAGTCGGCTTCCTGCTTAATGGATTCATCGGCCAGGATGGCATCGGCTGTTTCATCAAAACCCAATGCCGAAAGGTACTTCGCAAAACGTTTGTTTTTCTGATCGCGGTAGTCGGAATAAACCTGCTTGTAATCCGATGGCAACTCCTCAACCGAGGTTGGCGGCACCCATTGCCCGAAGCACCTTGGCCAATCCGGGCAACCCATGCCCGAACCGGTGCTGCGCACAATGCCGCCCACCAGTATTAAAAAATAAACCGCTGCAAGCGTACTGAATACCAGCTTACGAAATGAAGACATGCCACGTTACCTGATAAAAAAGAAACGGTCAACATCAAATCAATACTGATTCAATGACATTGACCGTTTTAAAAGTTCTGTTAATGTTTTCCTTCAACTACAATAGCACCGTTACCATTACCTTCCAGTTTGATCAACTCGTTTTCATGGGGAAGGTTCGATTCCGGTGTTTCGGAGAACGGTATGGTTTGCGGTATGAAGTCTTCCTTCGACCCGGGCTTGCTGTAATCGTACGGCCAGCGGTAAACCGCAGGAATTTCGCCAGGCCAGTTTCCATGCTTGGGGAAACGCGGGGTGGTCCACTCCAGTGTTGTGGCATTCCACGGGTTTGCCGGTGCCAGGCGACCGCGGAAAATACTGTAGAAGAAATTAAATAGGAAGATAAACTGTGCCGCCAATGTAAGAATAGCCGCCACACTTACCAGTGTATTCAAATCGGTAAAGCCGGTAAACGTTTCAAAGTTGGTAAACGAATAATACCTGCGCGGGAAGCCCGCAATGCCGATGTAGTGCATAGGGAAGAACACCAGGTACACCCCGATAAATGTAATCCAGAAGTGAATGTATCCTAGCCGGTCGTCCATCATGCGGCCGAACATTTTGGGGAACCAGTGGTAAATACCGGCCAGCATACCGAAGAACGATGCGCTGCCCATTACCAGGTGGAAGTGCGCTACCACAAAGTAGGTGTCGTGCAACTGGATATCAACAGCCGAGTTGCCGAGGAAAATCCCGGTAATACCACCGGTTAAGAAAAATGAAACCAGGCCGATGGAGAACAGCATAGCCGGGGTAAACCGCAGGTTGCCCTTCCACAGCGTGGTAACATAGTTGAATATCTTAACGGCTGACGGCACCGCAATGATTAGCGTAAGCAGCATGAAGATGGAACCGAGGAACGGGTTCATGCCGGTAACAAACATGTGGTGCGCCCACACAATAAACGACAGGATAGCGATAAACAACATCGAACCAATCATGGCCTTATACCCGAATATCGGTTTGCGCGAGTTGGTTGCAATGATTTCGGAGGTTATGCCCAGGGCCGGCAACAATACAATATACACTTCGGGGTGACCCAGGAACCAGAACAAATGCTGGAACAGGATCGGACTGCCTCCCATATTCGGTAAGGCCTCCCCTCCTATGTAAATATCCGACAGGAAGAAACTGGTGCCGAGGCTGCGGTCGAAGATGAGCAGCAAGGCAGCGGCAAACAATACCGGGAAAGAAAGTAACCCGATGATTGCCGTAAAGAAGAAGGCCCAAATAGTAAGCGGAAGCCGCGTAAACGACATGCCGCGTGTGCGCATGTTAATTACCGTTGTAATGTAGTTAATACCGCCAAGCAGGGTGCTCACAATAAACAACGCCATAGAAACAAGCCAGAGCGTCATACCCAGACCTGAACCCTGGATAGCCTGAGGCAATGCGCTGAGCGGAGGGTAGATCGTCCAGCCGCCACCGGCAGGCCCTGTGCTGATGAAAAGCGACACGAACATGATTACACTGGACAGAAAGAAAAACCAGTACGAGAGCATGTTCATAAACCCGGAGGCCATGTCGCGGGCACCGCACTGCAACGGGATGAGGAAGTTTGAAAACGTGCCGCTGAGCCCGGCCGTAAGCACGAAAAACACCATGATGGTACCGTGCATGGTTACGAGGGCCAGGTAAAATTCCGGATCCAGTTTTCCTTCAGGGGTTATCCAGCCACCCAACACCGGCTTAAGCCAGTCGAGGTTCATATCCGGAAAGCCAAGCTGGAGCCGGAAGATTACGGACAACGTACCTCCGAGCAGTGCCCAGAAAATACCGGTAATCAGGAATTGCTTGGCAATGATTTTATGATCCTGGCTGAAGATATAATTCGTCCAGAAATTACCTTCATGGTGATCGTGGTCATCGCCATGGGCATCGTGGTGTACATCCTGGTGAGTGTGTATGTGCGTGGTTGCCATGTTTTTAAAATCAATTAGTTAGAACCTCCTGCAGAAAACGCAGCTTTATTTTCAACTGCTCCTTTGTCAATCAGCATACCGGCCTTAATCATGGCCGATTCCCTGAGGCTGGCAGGTACCTTATCCATATAGCCCGGATTTTGTTTTAACCAGGTTTCCTGCTCCAGTTTCCATTTTTCGAAATCTTCCTGCGTATCCACTACTACCGGCATGCGCATAGAAAAATGACCCTTGCCGCAAATCTCTGTGCAAGCCAATTCGTAATTAAATTCAGGGTTACCCGTTTCTTCGCGCATCTCTTTTGTTGTTTTAGTTGCCACAAACTTAAAGTGTGTGGGCATTCCCGGAACAGCATCCATTTTCACGCGGAAGTGCGGAAGAAACACACTATGCAACACATCCTTGGCTCGAATCTTCAGCAAAATCTCCTTGCCTTTCGGAAGGTGAAGTTCGAGCGATTTAAAGTCGTCAAAGCTTTTGTTATCCGTTAAATCAAGACCAAACTCGTTACCGAAGTTATCAATGAGTTTATAGTTAACCGTTCCTAGCGTATTGTCCTTGCCGGGATAGCGTACAGTCCAGGCAAATTGCTGGGCTACCAGTTCCACTACTTCCGCCTCGGCCGAAGCCGGGCTGGTAATATCATTCCAGGCGCGCAGCCCGGTGAAGATGAGTACCGCCAATACAATGGCGGGAATTATCGTCCAGGCAAGTTCCAGGTAATGATTATCAGGATAAAAAGTTGCCTTCCTGTCTTCCTTATATTGATAGGCATAAACAAAGACAATCATAATAATAAAGATGATGACAAAGGCCACCACCGTAATCCCCATGGTAATCCAGAACAACATATCGGTTACTACT
>JAGUUF010000012.1 GCA_020063545.1 Cytophagales bacterium | reverse complement strand
TATTAATGGCTTTAGTAAAATCGGTAAGGGCGTCTTTAAAATTTTGCTGATCATATTTTTCCATACCTGAAGTATAGAATTGCAGTGCCTTTTCCGGGTTTTCTTCGTTTAGTTCTCGTGTTGTATTAGCGGATTTACTAACCTTGTCCTTCTCGTAATTTTCTGCAGGCAACGCTTTTGTAGTGAAGTAAAAATCACCACCGGTAAGTGAAGTGGTTTCCCAAGGCACCTGGGCGCCATGTGATTTTTCAGTTACTTCGGTACGCACCCGCTTAAATACTTGCTCAATGTTGAGTGTGGGGTCTTTAAGATACTTGAGCAGTACACTGGTGTAAAGTCCGTTAGCGCTCTCTCCATCGGAGGCCACTTTGCCGGGAGCCGTGGCGTATGCAATCAACGTTCCGGTGGGGGCGTTCATCATGGCCAGCCCGCTTCCTTCTGCGCTCCGGTTCCAACTGCGTTCAAACGGATTATTTCTGCATGCGTCCATAATAAGAATGTTCACTTTGGTTGAGGCAGCATCCATAAACGCCAGGATTCGATCGGCCGATACACAATCAAACTCCACCTGCTCAGCAGCCTGCAAGTCGGCTTCGACCGGTATCATGTAGTTTACGCCTTTATGCTGAATACCATGCCCCGCATAGTAAAACAACCCCACCTCGTAATCGCGAAGTTTCAGGCCAAAGTCATTTATGGCCTTCTTCATTTGATTTTGAGTGAGGTTTTCATGGCGTAATACTTCAAACCCTGCACTTTGTAATGCACTGGAAATAGCCCGGGCATCATTAACCGGATTTTTGAGGGTGCCACCGTTTTGATAAGCGGAATTACCAATTACTAAAGCAAGTCGCTTATGATAGGTTTGGCCCTTTGCGGGAAGGCAGATTATAGCCAGAATAAAAAGCAGTACAACTAGTCTGTACATAACAGAAGGGATTACAGTAAGTAAAATTAACGGAAAGCTGATTTAAAAGAAGCTTATTTCACTTCTTCATAATCAACATACTCGCCACCCTTCAGGTTGGGCTTTTTCTTTTGTTTGGGTGCGGGGCGGTCAATGTTCAGTTCACCCGGTTTGCGGCCGCTCTCGGTGTACCCGTCTTTCACCTGGTGCACAAATACGCGGAAAAGCCCCAGCTTATACAGCACATAAAACAGCAGAATGAGGATGAGCAACAACCTGAACATGGTATTGGGTTAACGACTCAGGTACAAATTACGTTCGCTGTACACCTTCATAAAATAATCATCCATCAGGTCATCAATAAAATAGATGGATTCACCGGTTGATTTCATTTCGGGGCCCAGTTCTTTGTTTACATCCGGGAATTTATTGAATGAAAACACGGGCTCTTTAATGGCGTAGCCTTTCTTTACAGGACGGAACGTGAAGTCTTTTAGTTTATTTACCCCAAGCATGATTTTAGTGGCATAGTTCACGTAGGGCTCATCGTAAGCTTTGCAGATAAACGGTACGGTACGCGATGCCCGCGGGTTTGCTTCGATTACATACACTTTGTCGTTCTTAATAGCAAACTGGATGTTGATTAATCCTTTTACTTCAAGGGCCTGTGCAATTTTTGTAGTATATAATTCCATTTGCTTTACCACAAAGTCGCCCAGGTTGTAAGGGGGCAGCACGGCAAACGAATCGCCCGAGTGAATGCCGGCCGGCTCAATGTGCTGCATAATGCCGATGATGTACGCATCCTTGCCATCGCAAATGGCATCGGCTTCGGCTTCGATGGCCCCGTCCAGGAAGTGGTCGAGCAACACCTTGTTGTCGGGCAGGTGCTTCCAGATGTCGATGATGTGCGATTCAAGTTCTTTTTCGTTGATTACGATTTTCATACTCTGGCCACCCAGCACGTATGAGGGACGAACCAGCAACGGGAAACCGATTTGTTTGGATACTTCAAGGGCCTGGTCCGGGTCTTTGGCCACGCCAAACTCCGGATATGGAATACCGAGGTCTTTCAGTAATGTTGAGAATCTGCCGCGGTCTTCGGCCAGGTCAAGCGAATCGAACGAAGTGCCGATAATTTTTATGCCGTACTTGTTCAGTTTTTCGGCAATCTTTAGCGCGGTTTGTCCGCCAAGCTGCACGATTACACCTTCAGGTTTTTCGTGTTGAATGATGTCGTACAGATGTTCCCAGAAAACCGGTTCGAAGTAGAGTTTATCAGAAATATCAAAGTCAGTAGAAACTGTTTCGGGGTTGCAGTTAACCATAATGGTTTCGTACCCGCATTCGCGTGCGGCCAGCACGCCATGCACACACGAGTAGTCGAACTCAATGCCCTGGCCGATGCGGTTGGGGCCGGAGCCGAGTACAATGATTTTTTTCCGGTTCGAAGAAATGGATTCGTTCTCGGTATCGAAGGTAGAATAGTAGTACGGTGTTTGAGCCTCAAATTCGGCAGCACAGGTATCCACCAGTTTGTACACCCGCCTAATGCCGAGGTCGTTGCGTTTTTTGTACACTTCGCTTTCCAGGCAATGAAGCAGGTGTGCAATCTGCCGGTCGGCAAAGCCTTTTTCTTTCGCCTTGCGCAGCAGGTAAGCCGGTATGGTATTCAGATCGTACTGTTCAATTTCATTTTCAATCAGCACGAGTTCTTCCACTTGTTTTAAAAACCACTTGTCAATTTTGGTGATGTTATGAATGGTTTTCAGCGGAATGCCGATTTTGATTGCATCGTGCAAATGGAAGATGCGGTTCCACGAGGCGTTGGCCAGGCTATGCAGTAGTTCATCCTGGTTGCGCAGTTCCTTACCGTCAGCGCCCAGGCCGTTGCGCCTGATTTCCAGCGATTGTGCGGCTTTTTGCAGTGCCTCCTGGAAGTTCCTTCCGATGCCCATGGCTTCGCCCACTGATTTCATTTGCAGGCCGAGTTTTCGGTCGGCACCATGAAACTTGTCGAAGTTCCAGCGTGGGATTTTTACAATCACATAATCCAGGGCGGGCTCGAAGTATGCCGTAGTGGTTTTGGTAATGGCGTTGCGTATTTCATCCAGGTTATAACCGATGGCCAGTTTGGCGGCCACTTTGGCAATGGGGTAGCCCGTAGCTTTTGATGCGAGTGCTGATGAGCGCGAAACGCGCGGGTTAATTTCCACGCCAACGATTTCATCCGTTTCCGGATTAACGGCAAACTGCACATTGCAACCCCCGGCAAATTTGCCGATACCATTCATCATTTTAATGGCCAGGTCGCGCATGTGCTGGTAAACGGTATCGGGTAAGGTCATGGCAGGTGCCACGGTTATCGAATCGCCTGTGTGGATGCCCATCGGGTCGAAATTTTCGATGGAGCAGATGATGATGACATTACCCGCACCATCGCGAAGCAGTTCAAGTTCGTACTCTTTCCAGCCTACAATGCTTTGTTCCACCAGTACTTCGTGAATGGGCGATGCATGCAGGCCGCGGTTCAGCGCTTCGTCAAACTCTTCGGGGCTGTTAACAAATCCACCGCCTGTTCCGCCAAGGGTGAACGAAGGCCGGATGACGAGCGGAAAGCCGATTTCCTGCGCAATTTCTTTTCCCTGCAAAAACGAAGTAGCGGTTGAGCCCTTGCACACACCAACGCCAAGCTCAAGCATTTTAAGCCTGAATTTTTCGCGGTCTTCGGTGGTTTCGATGGCTTTAATATCAACCCCTATGATTTTAACACCGTAATGCTGCCAGAGGCCGGCTTTTTCGCATTCAATGCAAAGGTTCAGCGCGGTTTGGCCGCCCATGGTGGGCAGCACGGCATCGATGTGATGTTTTTCGAGAATTTCTTTTATGGATTTTTTAGTGAGGGGCTTCAGGTACACGTGGTCGGCCGTAACCTTGTCGGTCATAATAGTGGCCGGGTTGGAGTTTATAAGCACCACTTCAATACCCTCTTCGCGCAGGGAACGGGCGGCTTGGGAGCCGGCATAGTCAAATTCGCAGGCCTGGCCGATGATAATGGGGCCGCTGCCGATAATCAGGATGGAACGGATGCTTCTGTCTCTGGGCATGTGCAGGTAGTGGTTGGATAAATTGGGCAAAAATAATCAGGAATGACGGGATTGAAAGCCTCAGCAACAAAAATAGCCCATCGGGCGGATGGGCTATTACTGATTCTGGCCTTCTGCGTTGGAACTCAGTTTATTTTCACCACTTTTTTAATTACGGTTCCCTTTTTGGTTTCCAGTTTCAG
>JAGUUF010000209.1 GCA_020063545.1 Cytophagales bacterium | reverse complement strand
TAACCCTGAACTATACCGATCATTTTTGGATGGAAAAAGAAATCAAAAGCGTGGCTAATATAACAGCAAAGGATGTTGAGGAATTTTTACGGTTGGCAGCGCAGAACACGATTAAACCGGATGTGGAAATGTACCCGATGCAACAAGCTAACCAGGCACTTCTTGACATAAAAAACAAACGCATTAAAGGCGCTAAAGTGTTGATGTGGTGATGGTGTGATAAAAGTCAGGTTGGCCGTTTGACGGGAATCATGTTAAGCAGTAGATCAAACCGGTATTTTAAGCGAAAAGACGCCATGAAAAAAATACTTGTTCCAACCGATTTTTCCACCTGTGCAAACCAGGCAGCAGGCGTTGCACTTAACCTGGCAAAACGACTTGGCGCCTGGGTGTATTTTTTACACATAAGTCCGGAACCATCCGTAAAAAGTGCCGTGCATTCCGATGTTGAACTTGAAGCCCACCACCGGGAAGTGAGCACGGCCAAATCAGAACTGGATGAATGGGTACGAAGGGGAGAGTCCCGAGGCATAACCTGCTTTCCGATACTGGTGTTTGATAATGGTTCCGAAAAGATAGAGCACTATTGCAAGCCTTATGCAATCGACCTGATTGTTATGGGTTCGCACGGGGCAAAGGGAATCCGAAAACTAATTATTGGCTCAAACGCACAACGGGTTGTGAAACATGCTGGCGTTCCGGTTTTGGTTATTAAGCGGGTGCCGGAATCTTTTTCGCTTAATACGCTCTTGTTTGCCTCCTCATTCCAGAGAGATGTTACGAACGCCTTTACATGGGTCGGCAATTTTTCTAATGGGCTAAAATCACGCCTGCATCTTCTCTACCTGGCCGAGGCCATTAATCCGACACCTGAAGATCAGGCAATTTCATCCATGAAAAAACTTGCCTCTGGCTTTCCGGGGCTCGATTACGCGTTGGACTATGCCATTACCAATGACCAGGTATGGGCCATCAGGAATGTTGCAGAGAAGGTTCAGGCCGAGTTGATCGCTATTTCAGCCGCTGAACGTGAAGACGGGCTGTGGGCCTCCAACACTGCAGTTTCACTGCTTGACCAGGAAGACAGGCCGGTTCTTGTAATTAAGTAATCCAACCTTACGGAAATGAACCTTTACCATCTTCTTTCGCGTCTGCTTGCTATCCTGTACGCAGGTTTCTTTATGCTGTTTGCCATTTTGGAAGGGATAACCCGATATGGCGCCAGGCATTTGCCTGCTCCCGTGCTGGTGGTAATCGGTTTACTTCTGTTCTGGGAGAAACCCGGGTGGAGTTCATTGTACTTCGGGGTGCTTTTTGCAATTTCGGTCTGGTTCTATAAAACATGGACGGATGTTAATTTGTGGCTTATCGTCTCCCTGCCCCTGGCTGTTGTGGTGATATTTAGCCTGGTTGCTTTCTATTTAAAAAGAAAAAGTGCCGAACCCCGGGTATAACTACTTGCTTCAATGAAAAAGATTCTATGTCCGACTGATTTTAGCACTGTAGCCGATAATTCAATTGTATATGCGGCTAAGCTGGCGCACCATACAAACGGGGTGCTTACGTTGCTGCATGTACAATCGCTTACTGCATTTCCTGACCCCGAAATTGCTGCAGGCGTTACCGATGAATTAACCGCTTTGCTTAAACAACGTTGCCTTGAAGTTAGCCGGGTATTTAAAATTTCGTGCGACTTTGAACTGGCAACATCTTACACATCGGTAACCGGCACCATCGGCTCAACAGGCAGGCAATATGATTTAATTGTTATGGGTACAAACGGTGCAAGCGACCTGCTGCAGTTTTTCTATGGCAGCAACACGTACCGGGTTATCCGTGCCGCTACAACACCGGTGCTGCTTATACCTGAAAACTGCCTGTTCAGTGAAATAGCCCACATGGTGTTTGCTTTCGATTATTGGCGGCAACTGGACCTGCCGCTGGAAAACCTTGTTGATTTTGCAAACGTGTTTAAAAGCCGAATAACCGTGCTTCAGGTTATGGAAGAATCGGTAAGCCAAAGGGCCGAGCAGCAATTGGCCGAGTTCCAGCAACACGCACGAAAATGGTTTGCTGATACCCGTTTGACGTTCGATACCATCCATACCACCGACCTGAACAACGGCCTGCACGAGTACATGCTCCGTAGCCAGGCCGATTTGCTGGCTTTGTATGAAATCAACCGGCCTACCCTTGAAAAGCTGTTCCATAAAAGCGTAATCAAGCGCATTAGCGCGTTGGCAAGCTACCCGGTATTTGTTTTTCAATAGCAGGTTGCTGTTAGGTAACCTTTTTAATGTAAGGCGGCAAGAATGTAGCAAACGTCATGCAACCATCCGGTCGGGCCTTTGTCTATCGTTCATCAAACCAGTGTCCATGCTCAAGCATCATCTCATTCTACTCTATCGCAACTTCCTGCGTTCAAAGGGATATTTTCTCATTAATGTAAGCGGCTTAACTGCCGGGCTGGCGTGCACGCTGCTGATCTTTTTATGGGTACGCGATGAAGCGAGAATGGATAGGTTTAACATAAAAGAAGACCGCCTTTTTCAGGTTATGGAGCATCAGCAGTATGCCGACCATATCATGACTACAACCTCAACACCGGGGCTGCTTGCCGAAACATTAAAAGAAGAAATGCCTGAAGTGGAGTATGCGGCTACCGTAACCTGGGTAAATACCTATACACTTTCAGTGGGAAATACAAATGTTAAAGCCGATGGCTTCCATGTCGGGTCTGACTTCTTCAACATTTTTTCATATCCGCTTATTACAGGCACCCCGGATGACGTATTGAAAGATAAGTACGCTATTGTAATAACCCCGGAACTGGCCATCAGGCTTTTCGGAACATCAGTAAATGTGGTTGGTAAGACTGTTGAATTGCAACATAAAAAACAATTTCATGTAACAGGTCTGTTCAGCAAAATTCCGGCCTCATCCTGGCAATTTGATTTTGTACTTTCGTTCGAAGAGCTAAAAGCCGAACAGGAATGGCTACGCAGCTGGGGCAGTAATGGACCATCAACGCACATTATTTTACATAAAGGAAGCGATTGGAGGGCGCTAAGTGAGAAGATTGCTGACTTTGTAAAAAAGCGCAATGAGCAATCCAACGTTACACTGTTTCTTAAACCATTTTCAGAACGATACCTCTACGGAAGGTATAAAGACGGCAAACCTGACGGTGGCAGAATTGAATATGTGCGGCTTTTCAGCATTATAGCCATTTTCATTCTCATCATAGCCTGCATCAATTTCATGAATTTGTCAACTGCAAGAGCCTCGCGAAAAGCAAAAGAAGTAGGGATCAGGAAATCAGTTGGCGCTCAGCGGCAATCCCTGATTATGCAATACTTAAGCGAATCATTTTCAACGGCATTGCTTTCATCGTTGTTGGCTTGCGTGCTGGTATGGCTTTTTCTTCCGCAATTCAATTCCATCACGTCAAAACAAATCATTATTCGGTATAATGACGTAAATCTTCTTTTGTGGTTTACCGGAACAGTCCTTGTAACAGGAATTTTGGCAGGAAGTTACCCGGCATTATTTTTATCAGGTTTTAAACCTGCCGCAGTTTTAAAGGGGGAAGTGAGGGGAAGCTGGGGCGAACTGTGGGCACGGAAGGGGCTCGTGGTTTTTCAGTTTTTCTTGTCGGTTATTCTTATTGTTTCCGTATTGGTTATTTCCAAACAGGTAGAGTTTGTACAATCAAAGAATTTAGGCTACAGAAAAGATAACCTTATTCGCTTTCCAATCGAAGGTAAGGTAGAAACTTCACTTGAAACATTTATTACCGAAGTTAAACGGGTACCCGGGGTGCTCAACGTTTCCAGTATCGGGCATCAGTTACTGGGGCGCAACAATAACACAAGCGGTTTGCAGTGGGAGGGTAAAGATCCGGATGACCTCATTTTATTCGAAAACATCCGGGTAAACTACGATATGCTTGAGACGCTGGGTGTGGAAATGGCTGCGGGGCGATCGTTTTCGCGGGATTTTTCTTCCGATACATCGGCAATAATTTTTAATGAAGCGGGCATCCGCGCCATGAACCTGGAGAACCCCATCGGGAAGCATATTAAATTATGGGATAGGTATGATCTTGAAATAATTGGCGTTGTTAAGGATTTCCACTTCCAGTCATTGCACGATGCCGTTAACCCGCTATTTTTTGTAATGAACCCCCGTAATACCTGGAACATCATGGTAAGAATAGAAGGAGGAAGAGAAAAGGAAACGCTTGAAGCACTCGGTAATCTTTATTCTACCTTCAATCCAGGCTTTGCTTTTGAATACACCTTTCAGGATCAGGATTATGCCCGCATGTACGCAGCCGAACAGCGAGTAGCAAGCCTGGCAGGATATTTTGCCGGATTTGCCATACTTATCTCATGCCTCGGGCTATTCGGCCTGGCTGCTTTCACAGCTGAGCGAAGGCAAAAAGAAATCGGAATACGCAAAGCACTCGGGTCATCGTCAACAAACATAGTTATCCTGCTCTCAGCTGACTTTACTAAAATGGTGGTACTGGCCATTTCCCTTGGCTTACCGGTAAGTTACTGGTTGTTAAATCAATGGCTTAACCGGTTTGCTTTTCATGTAGCACTCGAGGCGTGGTATTTTCTGGCAGCCGGGCTTATTGCTCTGATTATCGCCTGGCTTACCGTTGCTTCGCAGGCAATCCGTGCCTCAACTGTAAATCCGGTTGATTGCCTTAGAAATGAGTAAGGGATCTGATTAATTGGAATTGCCTTCTAGCGTGCCCTTGCGGAATGCTCCAGCCAATGCAATTGGAATTTTTATTTGTTCCTCAATTACCCGGGCGTATGCTTCCTGGGTTTTTGCCACCATTTCCTGTTCATAGGCAACTGCCATTGCCCGTCTCTCTTCGGCTTTGGCTTTTGCTATGTTTAAGTCGGCATTGGCCTGATCTATCTGCAATATGGCACCAATGTTACGACCCACATTGATGTCAGCAATATCAATGGACAGAATACTAAAAGCCGTACCGGCATCAAGGCCATCGTCTAATACCTGCTTTGAAATACTAAACGGGCTTCCTAAAACCTGCTGGTAATTACCGGCTCGGCCAATGGTGGAGATAATGCCTTGCCCTACGCGCGCAGTTATTGTTTCTTCGCCCGCACCTCCAACAAGTTGCTGAAGGTTTGCCCGTACCGTAACCCGCGCCTCAGTAGTTAATTGAATTCCCTCAACGGTAACTCCGGTAATGGAGGGTACTACAATGACATACGGGGTAACGGATAACTGAACGGCCTTCAGCACATTCCTGCCGGCCAAATCAATGGCTGCCGCCTGCTTGAAATCCAGCTGGAGGTTGGCCTTATCGGCAACAATCAATGCCCTGATAACACTGGTTAAATTGCCCCTGGCAAGGAAGTGCGTTTCCAACTGGCTAATGGTAATGCCTTTTATTCCTGCTTTGGTTGCCAGAATCATAGACGTTACAATCAGCCCGGGCGGAACCTTTCTGAAGCGCATAAAAACCAGGCTAAGCAAATTCACATATACTCCCGAAAAGGCGGCCGTAATCCAAAGATTAACAGGAATCAGGTACAAAAGGAGCCACGCGCCTGCAAGTGTTCCACCAACAATGAATAGTAAAAACGAATAATCTGCCATTAGATACAGGTTGTAAAACAGTTAACTACATAGCCCAGAGAACACCGGCAAGGTAGGCATACGGCACAGGTATAATTGACTGAACCCAATATTTAGTTTTTTAATGAACATTAGATTAAGCGCTTCTAATTAGTTAAATAAGACAGATTCATTTAGAGTATTGTTAAAAAGAAGTGTACCTTGCAGCGTTTTTAGCAGAAATCATTCTGTTGTTTAAGTAAAGAACTCTCCATCCAGAACTTCTTCTACTACCCACCATTTCAGCTGAAAATTTTTCTGATCATCAGTTTCAAGACAGCACGTTGCAATTGATCATCGGATTTTGGAGTCACACTAACCCATTCGGAGGAGGATATATGGCGCAAAACAGTAGCTACCTGAAAAAAATAAGGGCTGAAAAAAAACGAAAGAAACGGCAGGAAAAGGAGGAGAAGAAAGCCAATCGGAGAAAGAACTCACTGGGCGGCTCACTTGAAAACATGATGGCTTATGTCGATGAATTCGGGAACCTAAGTTCTACACCGCCTGCTAAAAGAACAACGATAACTGAAACAAAAACAAACAATAAATAAATAAATACAATTAACAATGAAAGAAGGTACAGTAAAGTTTTTTAACGCAGAAAAAGGATTTGGTTTTATTAAACCGGCCGACTCAATGGAAGACATCTTTGTTCACGAAAGCGGACTTATTGATAAAATCCGGGAGAATGACAAAGTGCAGTTCGATGTAGAGCGGGGCAGAAAAGGCATGAATGCCGTTCGTGTTGAAGTGATCGGTTAATTACATACACGTTTTCTGAAAAGCTACCCTTTTCGGGGGTAGCTTTTTACTTAGCCACAACCAACAGAGACCAACCATACATGAGACAGCTAAAAATAGTTAAGCAGATTACTAACCGCGAAAACCAGTCGCTTGATAAATACCTTCAGGAGATTGGCAAAGTGGCTTTAATAACGGCTGAAGAAGAAGTGCAACTTGCCAGGCGCATTCACCAGGGTGATCATGTTGCGCTTGAGAAACTGGCCAAAGCCAACCTGAGGTTTGTGGTATCGGTGGCGAAACAATACCAAAACCACGGAATGTCGTTGGGCGATTTGATTAATGAAGGCAATGTGGGGCTGATCAAAGCTGCATCGCGTTTTGATGAAACACGCGGCTTTAAGTTTATTTCATACGCTGTTTGGTGGATACGACAGTCTATTCTACAGGCATTGGCCGAGCAGTCGAGGATTGTGCGGCTACCGTTAAACCGGGTCGGTTCGCTGAACAGAATCTCCCGGGTTTTCTCCGACCTGGAACAGAAATTTCAACGCGAGCCATCAGAAGAAGAATTAGCAGATGTGCTGAACATTGCCACGGAAGAAGTGCGCGATAACCTCCGGGTATCCAGCCGCCAGGTTTCGGTTGATGCCCCGCTGGCCAGTGGTGAAACAAACAGCTTACTGGATGTACTTGAAGATGCTGCAACAGAAACACCGGATTCAGATTTGATGATCGATTCGCTGCGAAAAGAAATTCAACGGGCGCTTGCTACATTAACCGACCGTGAGGCTGAAGTTATCGGGTCATATTTCGGGCTGAACGGGGGACAGGCGATGACACTCGAAGAAATCGGACATAAGTTTAATTTAACCCGCGAACGGGTAAGGCAGATAAAGGAAAAAGCAACCCGAAGACTTCGGCACAGCTCCCGGAGCAAATCGCTAAAGGCATACCTGGGCTGATGGTCAAACCTCTGCGTTCATAGCCGGTGGCTTGCGGCTTACCCGTAACACAAAATTTTTATCCATGCTTAATTCATACGTTGCTTCCTGCATAAGCAGCGAGGCTGTTTTCGATTGCTGTAAGATGTACAGGAGGTCGCGCGCTACGCTGGAGTCTTTAATGTTGTTAACCGCTTTTCCGTTTGATGCTTCCAGCAAAAAAGAATAGCCCGACCGAACTTTTTCGCCCGATGCTTTAAACTCATGTGCCGATAACTGGTATTGCTGCGATTCTTTTGCGGCTGCTGTCATCAGGTGAATGATAACAGGACGATACTTGCTCCATAAGGAAATGTAAAAACGAGTCTCCATCGTATCGGTATAAGGCAGCTGAATTATGATTTACCGGCTTAAGGTAGGCTTTTTCAACTGACTATACTTGCTTAGCTTTGGAATTGTTACAAATTCTTTTATCGCGTGAACGAAATACTGGAATTTCTGCAGGTAAGTATTGCCGATGAATATTTTTCAAAGGCTGAGAAACGCTCGCTTAAAGGGTTGATTGCGCAGCACAGGCCCGATCAACACCAACTCAATGTTATTCGCAGTAAAATCTATGACCTGGCCAATGCAAAAGTCCGGGATGACAATTACCGGTTCATTCTTGAATGGGTTAAAATGGCCACCAGTGCCCTGCTGGACAATGAACCGAAAACTCCGGAGCGCATCCACACATACTTCAGCCCGGGCGATGCCTGCCGTAACGCAATCATTCAACAGATAGGCCAGGCGGTGCAGCGGTTACAAATTTGCGTGTTCACCATAAGCGATGATACCATTGCCAATGCCATCCTTACATCACACAAAAAGGGAGTGGAAATCCGGATTATTACCGACAACGACAAGTCTGAAGATGACGGATCGGATATTGCCCGTTTTGCAAAACAGGGAATTGTAGTGAAGACGGACACAACACCCAACCACATGCACCACAAATTTATGGTGTGCGATGAACAGGCTGTACTTACCGGAAGCTACAATTGGACACGCAGTGCAGCACAGTACAACCACGAAAACATATTGCTAACCAATAATTCGGCAACCGTTAAAGCCTACCTGAAGGAATTTGAGCAATTATGGAAAGTGATGACGACTTATGCATGAGTATCGTTCTGCATGAAATTCCTAACCAAAATTAGTTGTTTACTCGCAGCCGGTTTGATTGCCACCTCCGGTTATACCCAGCAGTACCGGATCTTCATTAATCCGACCAGCAGGGTAACAGTTTACGGGGCAACCAACGTTAATCAATTCCGGTTCAGGTACACCGAAGTTATTTCAATTGACAAGCCTGTTAATGTTAACCGGCAAAACAACGTACTTAAACTTTCCAACTGCTCCATCGATCTGAAAGTGCATGCCTTTGATTCGGGCAATCCTATCATGAACAAAGATTTCAGGAAAATGCTGAACGAGGAAGAAAACCCCTTTATCCAGGTAAGCCTGCTTACCCTTACTCCGCAATGGGAGCGGAACGGAAGTTGGCGTACCGGCAAGGTTGAGGTATTGGTGGAGATTAATAATCTCCCAAAAAAATTCATCTTTGATTGTACCCTCGAAAACCCTGGAAGTCTTTTTATTTACGGCCGCCAACGCGTGTCGCTTACCGAATTTGAACTTACCCCGCCAACCCGAATGATGGGCATGGTTAGGGTAAGCGAATGGGTAGAACTGGATTTTGAACTGCGCTTTGGCACGGACGGATAGGCAAGCCATTTGTATAATTTAACCTGCGCAGGTCCCATTAAAAAGTCACCTTAGTCCGCAATCTCATCAACCATGAAGTTTACTGTTTATCAAATATTACAGCTGGTAATTTTCACCGGTTGTATGCTGCTTGCCGCCTGTTCGGTGAAAACCGAAAAACCATCCATACAACTTGAGCAACTTGTCAGCGAATTAACCGATGAAGCGCCATCGGCTATTGCCGACCGGGACTTCAGCCAGGCATATTTTGAACGGGAATTAACGAGAACAAAGCAATGGATTGAAAAACTGGAGCGGATTGATACCTCCGCACTTACCCCGGATGAACTGGTTGACTGGAAATTTGCGCGTAGCATTCTTGCAGGCCGTGAACTGGAGCAGGCCGAAATGGAACACTGGAAGAAGAATCCCAGGATATTTATGGCCTTTACACAGCTTTCTGGAATACTCAACCGACCGGGTAATGCCGCAGATAAGGTAAAAGAAATTGAAGAGCGCTTAAAGGTTACACCCAGACAACTTGAAAATGGAAAAGTGCTGATACAGTATCATGTACCCCGTTTCCGCGACCTCAGCTTGTTTATGGCCGAAAATGGCCTATCTCTTTTTGATACCGAACTTCCTGCATTTATTGCACAGGCAGGTACCCAGGCCGAACACCTTTTGCCATTAGTTAACGCGTGCCGGCAATCGCTTGCATCCTTCATCACCTTTCTTCGCGATACCCTGCCTACACTTCCGCCTGCCGGTTTCGCCATTGGGGAGCTGACCTATAATAACATGCTGAAGCATCAATACCTGATGGACCACACGGCAGAAACACTCTACCAATATGGATGGGACCAGTTTAACAAAACCCTTACCGAACTTGAAGCCGTTGCCCGGACGATTGACCCAAAGAAAACCTGGCGGCAACTGGCGATAGAAATAAAAAATGAATACCCCGAACCGCACCGGATGATTGAAGCCCACCAGGAGTGGGTTGATAAGTCCGGGGAGCACATCAAATCACGAAACCTTATTCCTATTCCCTGGAAGGAGCGCGTAAACGTTGTACCGCGCGCTGAATACCTGCGAAAAACTTCCTATTACGGCAACTTTTCAATAGCCAGGGGTAAAGACAAAGACAGCGTGTTTACTTCCGAATGGATGATTAATCCGTTCGAAGATCAATGGGACGACCAGCGTAAACAGGAATACCTTGTCGAACATGACTGGGGTGTGATTATTGTTACCGCCCCGCACGAAACCTATGGCGGACATCATGTGCAGGGCCTTTACCAGATGCACAACCCGAGTAAACTGCGCAGGAAATTCGGCATTTCGTACTTCAGCGAAGGTTGGGGGCTGTATAATGAACAACTCATGCAGGAAACAGGATTTTTTCCCAACCAAAAAATTCACCTCCGGCAACTCCAGTTACGGTTGTGGCGCAATGCAAGGGTGATTTATGATGTGGGCATGCATACCGGCCGTCTTTCGTATGAAGATGCCGTGAAGCTAATGCGCGATGAAGTCGGGTTTCTTGAATGGGCCGCCCAGCTTGAAGTAGATGCCTGTTGTGCACGGCCGGGTTATTTTATCGGGTACTTTATGGGCATGATGGATATTCTCGACATGCGCGAGGCGTACCGGAAGCTGAAGGGCGATCAGTTTACGTTAGCCCGATTTCATGAAGACCTGCTGAAGATTGGCAACATGCCGCCCAAACTGATGCGCCTTGAGTTGCTGAAAGAAGTGAAGCAGAAATTTGCCTATATTTAAAATTCTATTATCCCAAACTAATCCGCATGAAAAAGTTCTATTTCCTTGTCCTGTTTTTATCAACAGGGTTGTTGGCTTTTGCCCAAATCCCTGACACGGTATTCAAACAAATCAAGTTCCGTAACATCGGCCCGTTTAGGGGAGGCCGATCGGTATGCACCAGCGGGGTAATTACCGATCCGCTTACGTATTACATGGGCACCACCGGTGGCGGCTTGTGGAAAACCGAGGATGCCGGAATAAAATGGACTAATATATCAGACGGATTTTTTAAAACCGGATCGGTGGGGGCGGTAGCCGTTTCGGAAAGTGACCCCAATATTGTGTACGTGGGCATGGGCGAGCATGCTCCCCGTGGCGTGATGACTTCATACGGTGACGGGGTGTATAAATCGTACGATGGCGGCAAAACATGGAAACACATGGGTCTGGAAAAAACAATGCAAATTGCCCGCATCGTTATCCATCCGAAAAATCCCGACATTGTTTATGTAGCCGCCCAGGGTGCCATAAACGGTCCCACACAGGATCGCGGCATATACAAATCAACCGATGGCGGCACCACCTGGAAACGCGTGCTGTTTGTAAATGACCTAACCGGTTGCTCCGAACTTTCAATGGATTACAACAATCCGCGCGTACTGTATGCGGCCATGTGGCACCACCAGCGCCTGCCGTGGAAGGTAATCAGTGGCGGCCCTGGCAGTGGTTTATACAAGTCAACCGATGGAGGGGAAACGTGGGAAAAAATTCACTCCGGCCTGCCGAAAGAAATGGGTAAAATGGCTATTGCTGTGTGCCGATCCAATTCCGACAAAGTGTATGCACTCATCGAAAGCGATTCGGAAAAGGAACTGGGTGGATTGTTTGTTTCTGAAAATGGCGGTAAAAACTGGACAAAAGTCAGTGGAGATCACCGCCTGCTTCAGCGGGCATGGTATTATATCGAAGTATTTCCCGATCCGCAGAACGACAATGTAGTGTATGTACTCAGTGCACCGGCCCTCCGCTCCATTGACGGAGGCAAGACATGGGAAAACATTGCCGGGCCCCATGGCGATTACCACGACATGTGGATCAATCCAAACAACCCTAAAAACATTGCCATTGCCGATGATGGCGGGGTTGGCATAAGTTTTAATCACGGAAAGTCGTGGTCATCGCAATACAACATGCCCACCGGGCAGTTTTACCGTATCAATGTTGATAATATGTTTCCGTACCGCATCTACAGCGGCCAGCAGGACAACACCACCGTCCGCATTGAAAACATGGCGCTTGGCCGCTACGGCATCACCCAGGAAAACTGGACGTACTCGGCAGGAGGGGAGAGCGCCTTCCTGGCATTTAATCCCGATGACCCGCGGTACGTTCTGGGTGGAAGTTACCTGGGAACCATCGATGTACTGGACTCCAAAGCAAATGCTGGCACCAACATTATGGCAGCACCCATTCAATACCTCGGACGCGATGCCAAAGACATGAAGTACCGGTTTAACTGGAATGCACCCATCATCTGGTCGAAGCATGAGCCCAACACTTATTACCACGGTGCCCAGAATCTGCTGCGTACGCGAGATATGGGAAAGACCTGGGAAGAAGTCTCGCCCGATCTTACCCGAAACGAAAAGGAAAAGCAAGGCAAAATGGGCGGGCCGTATACCAACGAAGCTGTTGGAGCCGAAAACTATGGAACGCTTAGTTATGTTATTGAATCGCCAACCGAAAAAGGAGTAATCTGGACCGGAAGCGATGACGGCCTGGTGTATGTTACCCGCGACAACGGAAAAACCTGGACCAATGTAACGCCAAAAGGATTGCCCGAATGTTTGGTCAACGCCATCGAAATTTCACCCCATAACCCGGCAACAGTTTACATCGCCACTACCCGCTACAAATTCAACGACCATACACCCGCTATTTACAAAACCACCGATGGCGGCAAAACATGGACGAACATCAGCAAAGGAATTCCGTATGGAGCATACACCCGCGTAGTGCGCGAAGACGATAAACGTAAGGACCTCCTCTTTGCCGGTACCGAAACCGGTCTTTATGTTTCGTGGAATGGCGGACTGGCCTGGCAACAACTTCAGCTAAACCTGCCGGTTACTCCCGTTACCGATTTAATGATCCGCCATGGCGACCTGATTGTGGCAACCATGGGCCGGGCCTTCTGGATACTGGATGACCTTGCCCCGATTCGGCAGCACAACCTGAGCGAAGCAGGACTGAAACTATACAAACCCGATGACGCTATTATTGGTAACTGGTACAGCGCGTTAAACGACCCGGCCGAAGATTTTGAAGGCTCCGATCCGTTTAGCGGTGTAAATCCGGCCAATGGTGTTACGCTATTCTATAACCTTCCGAGCAAACTTCCTGATTCGGTGCACATTACCTTGGAGATCCGCGATGCCGCAGGCAACCTGGTAAGGCAATTCAGTTCAAAGGCCGATCCGGCTTTTCAATCGTATGCCGGTGGCCCCAGGGCCGAACCGGTGCTGCCTAAAGCAAAAGGGTTAAACCGGTTTGTGTGGGATATGCGCTATGCCACCATGATTGGTGTTCCGAATGTGTACATCGAGGCAAGTTACCGCGGGCACAAGGCGTCACCGGGTAACTATGTGGCCACTCTTAAACTTGACAAGCGCGAAGCAAAGACTGACTTTACCATTCTGCCCAACCCGCATTACCAGGTTAGCCCTGAAACATACCGGGAGTACCACGAATTTATGTCGGGCATGGAGGCAGCGTTTAACGACATGCACAAAAAAGTGAACACCATTTACCGGATGCGCCAGCAGCTTGAAGAGATATTGAAAGATATGGGTGATGACCAGAAATATGCGAACTTAAAAAAGGAAGGCGAAGCACTGGTAAAGAAAATGCAGGCATGGGATGAAGATATGGTTCAGCGCAAATCAAAAGCTTATGACGATGTCGAAAACTATCCGAATAAGTTTACAGCCAATTTTGCATTTCTGATTAACCAGACAGAAAGCGAAATACCGAGGGTAAATCATCCCTCGCGCGACCGTCATGCCGAACTGATGAAGGAGTGGAGCGCGCTGGATGCCCGTGCCCGCGAAATTACCGATAAGGATGTGCCCGCCTATACCCGCAGGTTGTGGGAGGCAGGAATCGGGGCGGTGCGGGTTTTTGCGAAGTAGGTTGCACCAAAACAATTTCATCAAATCGGTAAACCTTTTCGGTTTGAATATGTTTTTTCAGTATATGGAAAAAACAGCCAGGTCAACCCGGAAATCATCGCGTAAGTCCGTTGATGATGGAATTAATAAAGCCTACATAACGTACCTGCTTACCAACGGCAAGCGGCCCCCATCGGTATTCAAATTCTGCCTCGACAATGGCATAAAAGAAGATGCATTTTACAACGTTGCCGGCTCGTTCGATGCACTCGAGGCGGTTATCTGGCGCGGCTTTCTCGATAAAACAGTTGCAGCACTCACAGCCGACAAGGAATACCAATCGTTTAAAATCAGGGAGCGTATCCTGGCCTTCTACTTTGCCCTGCTCGAAGAACTGAAAGCCAACCGCAGTTTTGTATTGCTTACCCTCGATGGTCGGCACAGGCTTGAACAAGTGCCGGTGGTGCTTAAGGCGTTTAAAAAATCGTTTGAAGGTTATATTGAAAGTATATTGAAGGAAGGAAAGGCATCAGGCGAAATTGCCAGCCGCCCCTACCTCGATAAAAGCTACCCGCAACTGTTCTGGCTGCATATGGCCTTCATTCTGTTCTATTGGATTAAAGATTCATCAGCCGGATTTGAGCACACCGATGCGGCTGTTGAAAAGTCGGTAAACCTGGCCTTCGATCTCATTGGCAAGGGTGCTGTGGATTCGGCAATTGATTTTGCCAGGTTTATTTACCAATCGGTAAAGTAGGCTCTGCGCTGCGATGAAGGAGTACAGTAAAATACCGGTTACGCGGGTTCAGCGCGCGGGAAAATTTTTATCCACTGGGGCAAAAATCGGAACAAACTACCTGAAACATTTCGGCCGCAGGATTATCAATCCCGACACCAGCCGCGAATTGCTGCACGAAGACAATGCCCGCGATATTTACAATTCACTCAGCGAACTAAAAGGCAGTGCGCTTAAAGTAGCGCAGATGCTGAGCATGGACAAAAACCTGCTGCCGGCCGCCTACCAGCAAAAATTTGCCATGGCCCAGTACAGCGCACCACCGCTGTCGTACCCGCTGGTGGTTAAAACGTTCCGGTCGCACTTCGGCAAAGGGCCTGAACAGTTGTTTGATTCATTTACCAAGAAAGCCGTTAACGCGGCCTCCATGGGGCAGGTGCACCAGGCAACACTTAACGGAAAGAAGCTTGCCGTAAAAATACAATACCCCGGTGTGGGCGACAGTGTAAAGTCTGACCTGGCCATGGTAAAACCGATCGCCCTTTCCATGTTTAACCTTAACCCGGTTGAGTACGATGAGTTTATCCAGGAAGTGGAACACCGGATGCTGGAAGAAACGGACTATGCGCTTGAACTCAAACGCTCGGTCGAGTTATCGGATGCTACTCGGCACATTCGCAACCTTGTATTCCCGACATACTATCCGGGGTTGTCATCGCCTAAGATTCTTGTAATGGACTGGCTGGATGGCCTTCCGCTGGGCGAAGTGCTGAAACGGGGTTTGCCGGAAGGCGAAGGAAACAACGTAGGGCAGGCCATGTGGGATTTCTATCATTTCCAGATGCACACCTTAAAAGCCGTGCATGCCGACCCGCACCCGGGCAATTTTATTATCACACCTGATTTTAAACTGGGCATTATTGATTTCGGTTGCGTTAAAGTTATACCGGAAGATTTCTATGCTCTCTATTTTCAGTTACTGGATCCCTACCTGCTGAATGACGAGAAGCGCATGCTGGCGGTATTCAAGAAACTCCGGTTT
>JAGUUF010000236.1 GCA_020063545.1 Cytophagales bacterium | reverse complement strand
GGCGCCAGTGAACGAATGTAGGCGATTATGCTGTAGATGTCTTCCGGGTCCATTTTGCCGTAATACAAATACGGCATAACCGGAAACAGTGCCTTTCCTTCTTTGTTAACCCCTGCGGTAATTACCCGATAAAGTTCGCCATCGGTATACCGGCTAATTCCTGCTGGTGTGATGTTTCTCGCATAAAAGACACCCGGAAACCCGACACGCTGATCAAACACATCTCCGCCTGCACCGAGTGTGCCGGGTTTGGCCGGGCCGGAAAATTTTGTCCAATCGCGCTGGGCATGGCAATCCATACAAAGGTTAACAGCATTAGCCAGGTATTTTCCTCTTTCAATTCGTTCCGGGGTATATTCAATTTGCAAATCTTCCGTTTTTCCAACATCAGGCAACGCCACCTTAACATAGGTGAGCAATGCTGCCGTTGCCACGATTATAATCGCGAGCAAGTAGATAACATACTTGATTAACTTTTTCATAGGCCTATAGGGTTTGGTCTTATTATAGGTTGATTTCGGTTCAATTACAGCAACTCATGTTTTACGCGGGGGCAGATCAAAAGCTTTGGCATCATGTTCCAAATATCCCTTGTGCGAACCATCGCAAAAAGGTTTGTTGCCTGAGCGGCCACAACGACAAAGCGATACCAGCGTTCTTCCCTGCAGGCCATACACATTGCCCTGCGTATCCACAATCTCGAAATCGCCTTCTACTTTTAGTGACCCGTTGCTGTTTACTGTGATCTTAGTTGTTGCCATAGTTAGCTGATTTATTTTTCCCAACAGATGATGGTATTAATGGTGCCTACCGGTATTGCCTTACACGTTGTGCCAACCGTTTCCAGGCATTTCATTATTCCATCACGTTCGTTTCGTTGCTGCTTTGTTTCTGTGATAAAGTTAATGAGGCCAAGCCCATTCCTGTTCGTTAACCTGACCAGATTTTGTATGTAATTCTCATCTTTTGCCTCCGCAGGAACCTGCTTATTTACGAATACATCACTAACCACCAGGTCAAACCGGGCATTGCATGATGCTACAAACTCAGCGGCATCTGCTATTTGCAAGTTCAGTTTTTTAAAGCGATCCAGATTAAAATACTTTTTACCGAGTGCAATTACTTCCGGATCGCGCTCTACGCCCGTAATGTCGGGCGCAAGCTTTAGTTCGTCACATAAAATCGCTGCTATGCTGCCGGCACCGAAACCCAGTATTAACACAGCCTTCGGGTTTCGCTTTTTTATTTCAAGTCTTTTAAATGCCTGTTGAAATATTTTATGAAGGGAGTCGTACGAATAATTGGCATCGGGTGCATGCAAAACATACTTCCCGCTTTGATACCATACTTCGAGTTCACCGCTTACCGTGCTCGGTCGCCTTTCAACAATACTGCCTGAAACGTAACTGAGTACCTGTTGAGTTACTGTTTTCACTTGCGTTCAAACATGCGCTTAAAGAAATCGGCCGAGGCTTTGTACGCGCTCACCCAGTTTTTGTGCAGCAGGAATCCGTGCACTTCATCCGGAAAAACCAGTTGCTCGAAATATACACCTTGTTCGCGGAGGTTTTCAACAAGGTTTACGGTTTCACTGAACGGCACGTTCCGGTCATCATCGCCATGGATAAGCAAAACAGGCGAACGCCAGTCCTTAATAAAATTCATTGGTGACGACTCAAATGCCTTTCGGGCAAAGGCCTGTTGCTTTTCGGACTGGTAAGACGGAACAAAATTTCTAATCACCATATTCCAATCGTGTACACCGTGGATATCCACACCGCACGAAAACAAATCGGATGCTTTAGCCAGCCCCATCGCGGTTAAATAACCACCATAACTTCCGCCCCACAATCCTACTTTTTTTGCATCAACATCGGGGCGTTGCGCCAGGTATATCCCTGCTCCCTCCACATCACGATACTCGCTGGCCCCTGCAGCACCGTAATCAATGGCTTCGCGAAACTCCAATCCGTAACCAATTCCGCTGCGGTAATTTACCGACAGCACAACATACCCCTGGTTGGCGAAATACTGGTTGAGTGCATAGGCGTTATGATAATATGCACTGTAGTGAAACCCCAATACCATCTGCCTGCGCGAGCCGCCATGAAAGAAAATTACAGCCGGTCGCTTATTGCCAGCTTTTGCTCCTTTAGGCAGAAAAAGTTGTGCGGGAATTTTCATGCCATCGGTTGCCGTAATCATCACTGCCTGGGGTGTTACCAGATCCTTTTTCGGAAAAGTTTTAGGAAATAGATCTGCGGAAATCATTTTTGATTGACCATTGGCCGCAACAATGTGGGGCCATGCAGCAGTGGTTGCATCTGTACGCAGGCAGACTATCCCTGCCGTTGTTTCAACCGGTGCGTATTCAATGCCCTCGCCCGTTGAAAGTTGTTGCGGCTTTCCTCCGGTTGCAACCACTTTAAAAATATGCCTGCGGTCGATGTCGCCAATGTTGGTTACATAGATGAGGCTTTTTCC
>JAGUUF010000203.1 GCA_020063545.1 Cytophagales bacterium | reverse complement strand
CGTAAGCGGCCAGTAAAAAGAACGACTCCATCAGGCCCGACCAGGCATTGTATAAATCTTTTTTAGTGGTCGCCATTCGTTCCAGTTTATGGTAGCTTGAAATGGCCCGTTCGTATTTTCCCTGCCTGAAATCAACTTCTGCCAAACGTCCCACCGTTCGGCTGGCCAGGGTAAAGGTGGGATCGCTGCTTAATTCCTGGTATAACGGGTAAGCTTTGTCAAAATCGCGTTGCCGGAAGTAAGCCTCTGCCAGGTAAAATTTTACATCGTGAAGCCGTGGGCTTTGCGGATAGGTTATGATAAAGGCCTGCAATGCCGGAATGGCTTTGGTATACTGCTGGTCAAAATAAAGATTCTTTGCGCTTTCGAATTCAACAACTTCAAGATTCTTGTTATCGGGATTGGCTTTTTTAAACTCCGCAAGGTAGTTCTGAAAATCACCCGATCGTCCCGCCAGCCCAAGCGCTTCCTGCAATGGAATTAATGCCTGCTGTGCTGCCGGATGAGTCGGGAATTGTTGAAGCAACGCAGCATAATCGGCTACGGTTTTGTCGTATAGCTTTAGGTTATAATACGAAGCAGCCCTGCGCAGGTAGGCATACGGAAGAAAGCGCGAGCCCCCTGCTTCCCTGATCAATTGCGAGAGGCCATCGGCTGCAGCCTGGTAATTTCCCTGTTCAATTTCAAACTGGGCGCGTTGAAATATGGCTTCATCGCGGTATTGCGATTTAGGATACGTTGAAACAAGAAGGTTAAACTGGGTACGGGCTTCGGCATACCTGCGCAAGATGCCGTTGATTACACCCGTCTGAAATAAAATGTAATCATCATCAGGCGAATTGAGTTGCCGTGCCCGGTTGTATTGGGCAAGCGCTTCCGGATATTGTTTGCTCACATAATGGCAGTCGGCCAGGCGAAGAACACCATCAGCATAAATGGTCAGTGTACGGGTGCCTTTGCTTACAAATTCCTTAAAGTTAAATAGGGCCTGCTCGTATTGCTGCTGGTTAAAATAAGCGTAACCTAATCCATACCGTGAGCGAACCAGTATTTCAGGTTCAACCGAGGTACCCAGCGCCACAACACGCTGATACAGCGGAACGGCATCGGTGTACCTGCGAAGCGTGCTTAATGCCTCGGCACACCAGAATGCCGATAAGCCTGTATAGACTGGGTTTACCGGATAGGCGAGCGATTTCTGGAAAAACGTAATGGCATTAGTATAATCTTCCTTGTTAAAATGCTCCGAACCTTTTAAAAAGGTAGCTTTTTGGTATGCCTGATTTACCGGTTGGTTACGGGTGGGCAGCGCCTCGATGTATTCAATGGCTTTGTTGTAGTTATTCCCGTTTACATAGGCCTGGGCCAGCAGTTCCTTTACTTCAATTACATGGCTGCTGTTAGGGAAACCTGCAAGAAACTGTTCAAACTCGTTAATCGCCTGGTCGGGTTTTCCTGCATCATACAACACTTTTGCAAACTGAAATGTGCTCTCTTCATGCAAGGCCTTGTCGGCCTTATATTTGCGTGCATGCTCAAACGCATTTAATGCATACGGCTTATTACCCTGTTTCAGGTAAAGGATACCCAGGTAATACGATGCGTAACACCCCACTGAATCGCTGGCGCTTGCCGAAGGCTTAAGGTATTGCATTGCGCGCTCATCCTGCCCCAATGCGTAATGTGCATAGCCTGCACGGAACAAAACCTGGGCGGGAGCTTTACCTGCATTCTTTTCAAGGTAGTTTTCGTAGGCAGCAACGGCATTTTTGTAATCGCGTTTAAAGTAATGCGCATCAGCGGCTAACATGGCGATTTCGCTGAAGTTTGCGATGGTACCGGCTTTTGCCGACAGGCTGCTATGGTACGCTATCAGCTCATCGTAGTTTTGCTGCCTGTACAAAACGTTGGCTATGATTACGGGAACCAATGGAGCGTACGAAGTATTGCTTTCAGCCCGCCTCAAATCGGCAAGTGCCTCATCGTAACGTGCATTGGAGTATTCGATAAAACCGGCATAATAACTGGCAGCCGCCACATAGGCACTGCTTTGAATCTTCACATAGTTGAATTGTGCGAGTGCCTCATCGAGTTTCCTCAGGTTGAACAGGCTGTAGCCCCACCTAAACCTTCCTTCTGACTGCAGTTCACGCGAGAGGGCAGCGAACTCAACCTTGCCGTACGCAGGGGCTGCTTTTGAATAATTTTTTTGATTGAAAAAGAAATTCGCCAGTTCGTAATAAGCCGTAACCGACCGCGGGTTGCTGGGATACGTGGCAATGAAGGCATCGATTAATTTCTCAGCATCCGAGTGGCCCAGGTTCAGCGCGCATAAGGCAAGGTAGTATTCAGCTTCAGGCCTTCGCGTATCGGAGGCATTAACCGATGAAAGAAACTTATTGAAGACTTCACGTGCTGCACCAAAATTGGAATGGTTAATAAGTTCAAGTCCTTTGTTGAACAACGTTTCGGAACGGCCCCGGGCAAGTTGATCCTGGGCTGCAAGCGGCAGCCCGGCAAACAGATAAATGCAACAAATACTACATGCAACCAGTACCCTGATCATCCTGCCAGTTTGATGTTAGAACCACGAACCTGAAAAAATATTGCAAAGGACAGACCAAAAAATAAGTTTAAAAAAGTTTCCGCTAATAGCTTTGCACGGATTCAAAGGTAATCAAAATAAATAAGTACAGGCAACTATGCGGGTTCCGGCATCAGCAGTTTAACGATAAGTTCCCGCAACAGTTGACCACCGGTGGTACTGCCGGCATCAACGCCTTTAAGTTTTAAGTCGGCTTCTTTTATCGCGCCAATATTCGTAACGATTTTAGCCGGTGTGTACGTCTGCAAAGCGTAGCTATAATCCGGAAATGCATACGGACTGATTTTCAATAGTTTAATAAGCGCAGGCTTACTCTTATCTTCGGCTTTGCTGGCAACCAGTAATTTACTAAAGAACGAGAAAAGAAATGCGACAATAAGAATAGGTGGATTTTTCTTTGGATTGGCTTCAAAATAGTTAACAATTCGAATAGCCTTTAATGCATCCCGCTTAATCACCGCCTTCTGCAATTCGAAAACATTATACTCGCGGCTTACCCCAACCTGACTGAAAACCCGATCCCTGTCAATGACTTCCCCGGGTTTCAGGTCAATGCACAGTTTGT
>JAGUUF010000053.1 GCA_020063545.1 Cytophagales bacterium | reverse complement strand
TCCTGCTATCCACACGGCTTGAGACTGTTGGAACTTTAACCAATAACCCAAACCTAATTTAAGACTTTCGGTTACCACATAGGAGGATTGATAATAGAATGCGGGTGATGTAGAAGATGGAAAAACATCTTTATGTTTATCGTAATAGTTTTCAGCAGCTGAAATCATCCGGGCAATCAGCAGGTGGTTGTCAACAGTTAATTGGCCATTGCCGATTTCCTCACCGGTTGCAAAATCACTTCTTTGCACCAAGTCGTTTATCATACCCTGCAATCCAAGGGCACGGCCGTCATCCGGAGAATAAATGCGGGTTATGCCGTACTCCATCAGTTCTTTTATTTCATCGGGAAGGATGACACCACCGCCTCCGCCAAAAATTTTTATGTGCCCTGCGCCTTTTTGTTGCAGCAGGTCGTACATGTATTTAAAATATTCCATGTGCCCGCCCTGGTAGCTGGTCATGGCAATGGCCTGGGCGTCTTCCTGTATCGCGGTGTTCACCACTTCTTCCACGCTGCGGTCGTGGCCCAGGTGTATCACCTCGCAGCCTGTGGCCTGTATAATTCTGCGCATGATGTTGATGGCCGCATCGTGCCCATCAAACAGGCTGGCAGCGGTTACAATGCGCACTTTGTTCTTGGGCATGTAAGGTTGGGGCGGCTGATGGCCCGCCAGGTTTGGCTTATCCGGCTTTTTTGCTGTAATGGTTTCCGTAGGCATCGCTAAAAATAAGTGAACAAGCCCAAAAATACGGACTGTATGATGATTTCACTAACGAGAGTTAGGCGGAGGGTTTAGTAACAAATTTACCCGATGACTGGCTTTGCTTCCAGTGCAAAGAAAGGGCCTTAGCGTGCGTTGCGGAAATATGAAAAACCTCTTGCCGCAACCTTATTTAGCGGCTTGCAGCAGTTTTATGCCGGTTTCGCCCAGGTGTTTTGTCAGTATGCCTTTGTATTGGGTTGAGTTGGTGTATCCGCCACCGGAAGCAAAAAATTCGTCAAGCACCGGCTGCCAGTCTGAATTGAGCGGCATAATAAATCCAAACTGTTCGGCCGATTTATCGCCCACCGGGTGGCGTTTTACCGGTTTCTGTTCACTTACGGCTTTCAGGTAAAAAGCCAGGTCGAGGTATGAAAAGCTATTGGGGTCAGTGAAAATTTTTTGATATACTTCGGGGCTGGTGTCCAGCGTAACAATTTTCATTTCCGGAAAGTACCTCTGCTTTAGTTCCAATATCCGCTTTTCATTGAGCGTACCCTTGGCGGTGTAGGCAGTAAGTTTCGCGAAGGCAGTAGAAATATCGTCAAGTTTTGCCAGCGTAGGAATAGTATTCTGGGTAATGAGTATGGCAAAGTTGGTAATAAAGGGCGGGCTGAATTTTACCTCGCGTTTGCGTTCATCGGTTATGGTAATGTTTCCAAGCCCAAATACACCTCCGGTTGATGCCTTCACTTTTGCATACATACCCTGAAAGTTAGATCCATCGCCAACAAACTTGGATTGCAACTTTACGCCTTTGTTGGCATTTACCCATGCTACGAAGTCGCCCATAATATCAACGCATATCCCGGTTAATTTTCCGGACCCATCTTTATACGCGAAGCCGGGTGTTTCCACATATGCCAGCGAAATGGTTCCCTGGCCGGCTGCTTTAACCTGTGCCCAGGTATCGCCAACGTAACCCTGTGCAAGCAACAGGCGGCTTGCCAGAAACAATGTACATACTGCTGCAGTTTTCATACGTGTAGAGAAGTTTTTTACCGAGTTACAAAATTTCTTTAATGCAAACCCGGATCAGGTAAGATTGATGTACTGTTTAGGGTAAAATTAAGTAGTTACCAGATGATTTTTTCTTTATTCAGGAAAGCGGCAATGCCGCGTTTGCAGTCTTCCGTGCCCCGGGCATGCGCATTCATTTCAGCAGCGTACTGCAAAGCGTCTTCCAGCGGCTGCTCCTGAACCCGGGTCATCATTTGCTTGGTTAATTTCATGCTTGTGGCGGAGTTTGTATTAACCAGGTGATCGGCAAATTCAAGAACGGTCTTTTCCAGGTCGGCCAGTGGAACAATGCGGGTAACAAGCCCTTTTTCAAATGCATCTTCTGCGCTGATAGGGTTTCCGCTCAGGAGGAGTTCGCGGGCTTTTCCATCACCGATTTTGCGAATAAGAAACACCATTACAATGGCGGGTATAAACCCAATCTTCACTTCGGTGTAGCCGAATTTTGCTTCGGGAGCGCTAAAACAAAAATCACAAACAGTGGCCAGTCCGCAGCCTCCGGCCAGCGCGTGGCCCTGTACCTGGGCGATAACCGGCTTTGAAAGCGTATAGATTTTCAGAAAAAGTTGTTTCAGGTTATTGGAATCGGTAAGGTTTTCATGGTGCGAAAAGTGCTGCAGTTGCTGCAGGTAAGCAAGGTCGGCACCCGCACAAAACGCATCTCCTGCGGCTTTAAGGATAATCACCTTGACGCGCTCATCCTGTTCAGCTTGCGTAAATGCTTCTGTTAGCTCCTGCACCAGTTGGGCATTCAGGGCATTCCGCTTTTCCGGGCGGTTAAGGGTAATGGTTGCGATGCGGCCGGAGGGTGAGTATAACAAGGTTTTCATGGCGATATGCGGTTTACAAAAGCACCCGAATGAAGTACTGAATAAATTGGTAAAGAAAGTGATTTTGCCTCAGCTAGCAATTTTTCAGCGATGCCTGGTGCGTTGCTGCTGTCGAGAATGATGGCTTTGGCTTGTATAGTAGCAAGTTCTGTTGCCGATTTAACCGCGTTGTTGCTGATGATGAGGTAATCCGCGGAAAGGTTTCGTGGCAGCGTAGTGGACTTGTGTATGCTAACCACAAGCCGGTTATGCCACCGGTAAATGTTGACGTGTGGTGTTACCGCTCCCACCGCTGCGGAGTCGTTAGCAGAAGTATGGTAAACACCGCTTATCAACCGGTTGGGCCTGATGTGAAAACGCACCCGTTCAGCCTCAGCAAGTAACGCGGGGTTACCAAAAAATTTTGAAATGCCACTGTGCGTAATTTCCATGGCGCTGTAACCGGCAATGTTGTACACTACCAGCCTGGCCGGTTTTATTTCATTAAAGTAATGATGCCATTGAATTAATCCGAAAAGAAAAGCCGCCAGGGCAGCAGCAAGTACAAAACTAAACTTGCGGAAGCGCCACAGCAGAATGCTGAAGAGTACCAGTAATATAAGAAGCCAGCACTGGGGCGTTGTAATGTAAATATTCTCCACTATGCTAAAGGGCAGTTGTTCTATGGTAATGACAACAACGTTCAATGCCTTGATTAACCAGGTAAGTGCAAATCCGATTATACCTGATACTGCCGGAACCGGGCTGGTTGCCAGCAACAGAACACCGCCAATTAAAATGGCGGTGGCACAGGGTATTACAAACAGGTTGGAGAAGAGAAAGTAAACCGGAAACTGGTGAAAGTACAGGATGCCTAACGAAAAGGTAGCCAGTTGTGCCGCCAGCGAAACACAGGTGATTTGCCAAACCTTATCTGCAACAAAACTTTTCGGGCTCCATAGCCGGTATAATTCCGGTTGCAGGTACACAATGCCGATAACAGCGAGGTAGGAGAGTTGAAAACCAACCGACATTACCAGGTATGGATTAACGAGTAACAGCAGGAAAGCCGATGCGGCCAAGATGTTGTAAATGTTGGTGCGGTAGTTTAACGGCCGTGCCAGCGCCACAAACGAAAACATGGTAACGGCCCGGAGCACCGAAGGTGAGTAACCGGTAATCATGGCATAGCCCCACAAAAGCATAATGCTTGTAATTGCCAGCACCCATTTTCCGTGCCGGCTGTGCGTTAAGGGCTGAAGCATGAACACGATAATCATGTAAATAATGCCTACATGCAAGCCGCTTACAGCAAGCACATGCATGGCGCCCGAAGCGGCATAAGCCTGCGTAAGGTCGTTGTCGAGGCCGTCTTTTACACCCAAAATCAGGGCCGATGCAATGGCCTGTTGCTGCCGGCCGCTAATGTGCGCATGTAATGTTTGCCGTGCCCGTTCCCGAATGGTGTAGGCAAATCGGATTACCGGGTTACCACGGGTTGAGTCAACATGTATGGCGGAGCCGCTGCGTAAAAAATGCTGGTGAAAAATATTGCGGTAACTCAAAAAGCGTTTGTAGTCGAATTCACCCGGATTAGCAGGAGGTGCTATTTCACCTGGCGCCCCGTCTATCAGCAGCACATGGCCATACCCATACGGCCTGGTAAACCCGGTTTTTGAAAAATACAGCAGCACGTTGCCGGTTGCCGGCAGCCATTCTCCGGTCTGGGGTTTTATGGCAGTTACGCGTGCAACCTGTTTCCATGAATTGGTTTTCTCTTCGGCTGGTTCAGTAAGTATGACTTCATACGCGGTTAACTTCGTGTGCATGAAATGCGTTGCATGCCGCGATTCGGTGTGAATAAGTACATTAACATACCCCGCCATGAAAACAGCAAGTAGCCCTGCCGGGCCGGGATTTAGTTTACCCCACAGTGAGAGTAAAAAATACACAACAACCAAACCAACCAATAGGGCACCTGCCTGGTATTCGGTTACTATAGGTTGGTAAATGCCCATGAGGATGCCGGCTACGAAAAAGAAAGCGATCCGGACAAATGCATAAGGTACCCATTGGAACATGGTTATAAGTTACGGAAATTAGAGGTACCCGTAGTGATTTAAAAATAGTTTTCAACCGCAAATTGGTACTGCGAAATGAAAAGTTTCTTAAATGCTGTAAAGTTGTTTAATTCGTAAAAGAGCAGGATTGACTTATGGTATTCGGCAGGACTGATGCTCCGATATGAAAGTGGGCAATGTTTGTTAGCCATTAATATTGCATTTGCCGTTAGCCTGGCTGTGCGTTTATTACCATCCTCAAAGGGCTGAATGTAGCTGATTAACAGAAGGGCCAGCAGTGCCTTATTAAAGGTATCAGGCATCGCGTTAATCATGCTGCATAATTCATTCAATGCCTCTTCAATTACAAATGTGTTATCCGGTGGAGCGTATTTAGTGCCTGTTATTCGTACTAATCGGGTTCTTAAGGTTTTGGAAATTCCAAGTCCTTCAACCAGTAATGTGTGGATGTCGATAATCTTTCCTAATGACAGTTGCTCATAGTCGGATAGGTTTGAACGAATGTACTCAATCGCTTTTTTATGGTTTAGTAACATAATTGCTTCTTCATTAGAATGGCCAGGAGCAAAGATGTTATACCTTAACAAAAGTTCAGTATCCAGCAAGTCGTATGTGTTGCCTTCTATTTGTGAGGATTTCCACGATAGCTCGATCATCAATCGTTCAAACTCGCGCTTGTAATTTGCTTCTGAAATGGTGTTCAGCTTGGCCTTGTGCTCTTCTGTTAATCGGTGCAACGTATCGAGTTCTATATCGGTAAAGAGTACGGTTTCGCGCAGGGCAGCAAAAAGTTCGTGATTGAATTTGTCCACGATTTTGCGGTTATCCGGATCCGCCTTGAAGTACTGCTGAAGGTCAACCTGAATGCTCATCAGCGCTTTTTTGACAATGGTGTACTTTGTGCCTGGGCCTCTTCCGTGCGCTTGAATAAATCCTGTTTCTTTTAGTTTGGCTAAATCGCGGTTGAGGGTAGGGATTGAAACCTGTCGGGGTAATTTCGTGGCAATAGCTGAAATGCCTACTGGTTCTGACTCCCAGATAATCCAGAATATGGCTCTTTGCCTATCGGTCATGTCTATCCTATCATAAAGGTAATTAAATCCTATCATATTGATAGGAAAAATCAGGGTATTTGATAGGATAGCGATCCTAACCCTGCTAACGGATTATCTAAGGAGACTGGTTTTTGTTGGGCCCGCCTGCATATGCTTCGATGATGTCGCGTACCAGTTTGTGGCGGATTACATCCTGTTGGGTGAGTTCGATAAAGCCGATACCTTTTACATGGCTAAGGAGTTTTACGGCTTCGTTCAGGCCGGAGGTTTGCCTGGCGGGCAGGTCAACCTGGCTGGTGTCTCCCGTAACAATCATTTTTGAATCGGGGCCCATGCGGGTAAGAAACATTTTCATTTGCATGGGCGTAGTGTTTTGTGCTTCATCCAGCAGGATGAAGGCATTGTTTAGCGTGCGGCCGCGCATGTAGGCAAGGGGTGCAATCTCGATGATCTCGCGCTCCATGTAATACTGGAGCTTTTCGAATGGGATCATATCGTGAAGGGCATCGTAAATCGGCCGCAGGTATGGATCGATTTTTTCTTTCAGGTCGCCCGGTAAAAACCCCAGGTTCTCACCAGCTTCAACAGCCGGCCTGGTAATGATGATTTTTTTAACCTGTTTGTTTTTGAGTGCCTTTACGGCAAAGGCAACCGATATGTAAGTTTTGCCCGTGCCGGCAGGGCCAAGTGCAAATACAAGGTCATTTTCTTTTACCAGTGTTACCAGCTTTTGCTGGTTGGGGGTTTTGGGCTTTATCGGGATGCCCTTTGTGCCGTACAC
>JAGUUF010000040.1 GCA_020063545.1 Cytophagales bacterium | reverse complement strand
ATTCTTTTTTGCGTGCAATAAGCCGCTCGGCAGCATTGCCGGAGAAGAAAAAATAGCCGTCTGACGGATCGTGGAAGTCAGCGATAACTTTTTTTGTAAACTGTTTTGCCTTATCAACCCACTGTTGGTCAAACGTGGCTTCGTACAATTTTAAATAGGCCTGGATCAGAAAGGCATAGTCTTCAAGAAATCCCTCTGTTGGCGATCGCACCGTGTTCCAGGAACGGTACAGGATTCCGGTATCAATAAGGTTATTCTCAATAAATGCCATGGCTTTTCGTGCATGGTTAAGAAAAGCAGGGTCGGCAAAGGCATGGTAGGCATCTGTCAATGCGCTGATGATCATGGCATTCCACCCGCTGAGAATTTTGGAGTCCAGGCCGGGCTTTATCCTGTTGTTCCGCTGGTCTAATAATTTTTGCTTTGCTTGTGCGAGGTTTGCCGGTGGGGCTATTCCGTCCGTGCGAAAGGGGATGTTTGCGCCATGCTCCCAGTTTCCCTGCGGGGTAATGTTGTAATAGGCGCATACCTTACCGGCTTCATCGCCCAGCACTTCCGTAACTTCCCGGTGTGACCAGGTGTAAAATTTTCCTTCAACACCTTCGCTGTCGGCATCAAGAGCGGAGTAAAACCCGCCCTCCGGGTGCGTCATTTCCCGCAGCAGCCAGCCGGTTGTTTCGTAAACGGCCCGCCTGTATTCATCATCAGCGGTAAGCTGCCAGGCTTCGGAATAGAGGCTGATAAGCTGGGCATTGTCGTATAGCATTTTTTCAAAATGGGGAACAAACCATCCACCATCCACCGAATATCGGGCAAAGCCTCCGCCTACCTGATCATAAATGCCACCAAACAAAATTTTTGTCAACGTAAGGTTAACCTGAGCCAGTGCGTTATGGTTGCCCGTAAGGTAGCTGTACCGGAGCAACCACTGCCAGACGGACGGCATGATGAACTTAGGGGCCTTTTCAAGTCCGCCATGTGTCCGGTCGAATTTCTTCTCAAGGTTTTGAAAAATAGTTTGGAGGCTTTCCCTGAACGAAATTTCTTTTTCTTTTTTAAACCCTGACAGGTTGGATCCAGCAAGCAGCCGGGTTAATTCTTCGGCCGACCGGTTAATTTCACTTCTGCGCGCCAGGAACGCTTTGTGAATGTTGGTGAGCAGCTGTGCCCATGTGGGTGGCGGAAAGTAGGTTCCGCCAAAAAATGGTTTTTGCTCAGGGGTTAGAAATACGTTAAGCGGCCAGCCCCCGTTAATGCCCATTGCCTGCACGGCTTCCATGTATACCTGGTCAATATCGGGGCGCTCTTCGCGGTCAACCTTTATACACACAAAAAATTCGTTCATCAATGCAGCTATATCGGTGTTTTCGAAACACTCGCGCTCCATTACATGGCACCAGTGGCAGGAAGAGTACCCAATGCTTACCAGTATGGGTTTATCTTCGTGCTTTGCTTTAGTCAGGGCTTCATTGCCCCACTCGTACCAGTCAACCGGGTTGTAGGCATGTTGCAGCAGGTACGGGCTTGTAGCCCGGATAAGCCGGTTGGGTTTATGGGAGGTAGTGTTGCTCACAGCAATTGTCTTTTAAGCAGTTCCAGTTCCTCATCAACATTTATGGTGTTGCTAAATGCTTCCAGTTTTATAATGGTTTCTTTGATGAACTGCTGGTGGGCAGGGCTGGCCGCGTGAAACGGTTTGTGCCGGATAGCACTAAGCACAGCATTCCATTCGGCAACAAACTGCCGGGTGGGCTCATCAACGAAAGTATTCAAAAACTTTTGCCAGATGTACGCTTCGGCTTCAGCAGAAGGATGAATCATATCGGGTTTGTAGAACCGGTAATCGCGCAAATCATCCAGCATGATTTCGAATGCCGGAAAGTAAAACACCCGATCGTACAGTATGCTAAGCGTATGGCATGCAAGCCGCAAAATGGCTTTGCTTACGCTGTTCAATTCCAGGGAATCTTTCAGGTGCCGTACGGGGCTTACAGTAAGAATCAGGTTGATGGTTGGATTAAGGGCGGATAATTCCTTATAGAAAGATTCGAAGGACTCGAGGAATTTTTTTTGGGTGAAGAGTTCTTTCTGAAACAGGGAAGAAGGCATTTTGTGACAATTCGCAACAATATCGCCTGTATCGGTACGGGAGTACACCCAAGCGGTGCCGTAAGTCAAAAGTAGCCAGTTGCAGTTTTTTAGAAAATAATGTGTGGCTCCAATAGTTTCGGTAAGGTTTTTTACCAGGGTGTTCTTGTGCAGTGAGCCAAACGCTGAATGGAAATCGTAATTCAGGTGGATGTTCTGATTCAACAAATAGGTGTGCTCCGCTGGTACCTGGTTGTGAATGGCGTAGCGCAAGGCTTTGTGGATGGAGTGCGGGTTATACATTACCCCGAACGGATTGGTGAGGCAGTTAAACTTATATGCTTCCAGGCTGCTGCCGATGGAATCGGCAAAGCATGAACCTGTGGTAAGCAGCTTGTGCTTACGAGTGATGGAGATGCCCGCTTGTTTTGGGGTTAGCTCGGTGCGAAACATGATCAAAGCTACAAAATAAAAACCCTGACGGGGCACCGCCAGGGTTTTGCATAGGTTGTTGCGAAGGGTTATTCGGCAACCACTTTCACTTTAATCTCATGCTTTACTTCTTTGTGCAGTTCCAGCGTAACGGCAAAGGTGCCGAGTTGTTTAGGTTGTTCTTTAAAGAATACCTTTTTACGGTCAATGTCGAAACCTTTTGTTTTAAGTGCATCGGCAACCTGCAGGGCAGTAACCGCGCCAAATATTTTGCCGCTTTCGCCTGCTTTGGTTCCGATTTCAATAACCAGGTCTCCGATTTTTGCAGCTAACGCTTCGGCATCCTGCTTAACCTTTGCTGCCTTGTGCGCGGCCTGGCGGGTGTTCTCTTCGGCCATGCGCTTGTTCGAAGTATTGGCGATCAATGCCAGCCCGTTGGGGATAAGGTAATTGCGGCCGTAGCCGGCTTTAACTTTAACGATATCGTTTTTGTAACCCAGTCCCTGAACGTCTTGTTTCAATATTACGTGCATATTTCTTTCAGTTAAAGGTTAGGATTATTTCAACGAGTCGCCCGTGTAGGGCAATATGGCCAGGTGGCGGGCCCGCTTTACGGCTTGCGAAACTTTTTTCTGGAATTTCCAGCTTGTTCCGGTAAGCCTGCGGGGAAGTATCTT
>JAGUUF010000366.1 GCA_020063545.1 Cytophagales bacterium | reverse complement strand
GAAGCTGTTCGATTATATCTTCGAGGTTACCGAAAAAGCGGCCCTGTTGGTGCGGGTTTTCGCCATAGCGAAGCATTCGGCCTGAGCGAATACTTTTCTTAAACGAATGGATTTGCTGGCCGAAGTTGAACCACGAAAATATTGCCGCATCGTAATGCGAGGTAACATCAAAGGCCAGGGCAGCAAACTGTTTCCGGTCGGCCAGGTCGGAAGTACACTGCTTTTCGGTGAGCAGGGCTAACAGGTCGGCATATTGCTCGCGCGATGAAACGATGAGCACATCAGTAAAATTTTTTGCCGCCCCGCGGATAAGGGAAATGCCCCCAATATCAATCTTCTCAATAATTTCTTCTTCACTACCCCCTGCGGCAACGGTTTCTTCAAACGGGTACAGGTCAACAATAACCAGATCAATCGGCTTAATGCCGAATTCAGTTGCCTGCTTTATATCCTCAGCCCAATCGCGCCTGTACAAAATGCCCCCGAATACAGCCGGGTGCAGGGTTTTAACCCGGCCACCGAAAACCGAAGGATAACCGGTTAGCGTTTCAACCGGTGTTACCGGGTACCCGAGTTGCTCAATGAATTGCTGTGTGCCCCCGGTTGACACCAACTCAACTCCCGCCTTACCCAGCAGGTGAATGATGGGTTCAAGGTTATCTTTATAATAAACGGAGATGAGGGCCCGGGTAATTTTTCGCTGCATGGCTCAGGGAATGAAGGCGCAAATGTAGGGGTTCAACCTTCAATGTTCAAAAACTTCTAACGCGCCATCAAATAACAAGAACCGGAAAAATCATTTGCGATTGGCAAGGTAAACGCCTCCGATAATGAGTGCCATGCCGATGTAATGGCCCGCATATAACCGCTCGCCATCCAGTACGCCCCACATCACCGCCACAATAGGCATCACATAGGTTACCGAACTGGCAAACAGGGGTGTACTGATTTTTACCAGGCGGTTAAATAAAAAGGTGGCCGTAGCGGTGCTCATAATGCCCAGCAAAACAATATAACCGAATGCCTGCCACGCACCCGGGTGCGATGAAAATTTTTCGGTAAACCCGGTAAACCCAAAAAGGTAGGTAAGCGCAAGCGGGCCTATCACCAGTAACGCAACACTGGTAATGGTTAACGAACTGAGGTCGGCAATTTTAAACTTTATAAAGTTCAGGTTGACTCCGTATAGAATGCAGGCGGCCACGATTAGCAAGGCATACAGATTAATTCCTTCCACTTTTCCGCCTACACGCGAAAGCATAAGCATAAAGGTGCCGCCAAAGCCAAGCACAATACCAAAAACAGCAATTGCCCGAAAACGCTGGTGAAACAAGATAGCCCCGATGATCATGGTAAAAATGGGTGTGAGTGTGTTTAAGATTCCAGCAACCGAACTATCCATTCGGGTTTGGGCAACAGCAAACAGGAAAGCCGGAATAAAAATACCCATCATGCCCGAAAGCAAAAGTTTTCCGAAGTGCTTTACGCGAAGGTTTTTTAACCGATACAATGCTGCCGGCAGCATGAACAAGGCAGCTGCCGAAACGCGAAGCGCACCCAACTCTTCGGGGTCAAAAACCTTCAGCCCTTGTTTTATCAGGATAAACGATGTGCCCCAGATGAGTGAGAGAACAATCAACAAAAAAATTGCCTGGCCCCGTGCACTATCGGTCATACGCATGAATTATGGCGAAACATATAAACCGGCATGATGAGGCACCAACCTGGTTGTTGCTGAGTTTATTCATGAAGGCACAAGCGGTGAAAATACTTCGGCTATTTCATCCAATATCGAAAACAACTCGTCCGCTTCAACGGCATTCACCAGCCGGGTGCGATAAGGTTTAAATTCCGGGAATCCCTTAAAGTAATTGGTGTAGTGCCTGCGCATTTCGAAAATACCGGTTCGTTCACCTTTCCAGCGGATTGAAAACTCGAGGTGCCTGCGGGCAACGTTTACCCGTTCGGTCACATCAGGCGGCAGCAGAAGTTCGGTTGTGTCCAGGTAGTGCTTTATCTCGTTGAAAATCCACGGGTATCCGATGGCAGCCCGCCCGATCATCAGGCCATCAACACCGTACAAGTTTTTGTATTCCAGCGCCTTCTGTGGCGAATCAATATCCCCGTTGCCGAAAATGGGTATGGTGAGGCGCGGATTCTCCTTCAATTTTCCAATCAGCGTCCAGTCGGCCTGGCCCTTGTACATTTGCACACGCGTGCGGCCGTGAACGGTTAATGCCTGTACGCCAACATCCTGCAGCCGTTCAGCCACTTCAAGAATATTTTTACTGGCATCATCCCACCCCAGGCGGGTTTTAACGGTAACCGGCAGGTGCGTGGCCTTCACAACGGCTTCCGTCATCCGCACCATTTTGGGCACATCCTGAAGCAAGGCAGCACCTGCCCCGCGGCAGGCCACATTTTTAACCGGGCAACCATAATTAATATCTATCAAATCGGGCCGGGCGGTTGTTGCAATCTCGGCAGACTGCACCATGTGTTCGATGTTGCTCCCGAACAACTGAATACCGATGGGGCGCTCATATTCAAAAACATCAAGCTTTTGTTTGCTCTTGGCAGCATCGCGTATCAGTCCTTCCGATGAGATGAACTCGGTGTACATCAGATCGGCCCCGTTGGCTTTGCAAACGGCACGAAAAGGCGGATCGCTTACATCCTCCATTGGGGCAAGCAATAACGGAAAAGAGCCTAACTCAATTGTACCAATCCTTACCATAGGCAAGCAAACCACAAAGGTAACGCATATTGCCAGGATTTGCAGATTTTACAGTAGCATTGCAGGTATGAATGAATACCGGATTTCAGAACGCCACCCGGCCGTGTCGTTATTCTATATTCTCGCGGTTGTCGCTATCGGGTTTTTATTTCTGGGGCCTGCCCTTGGCTTGCTTGTTGCCTCACCGTTTTATGACGGCAACCTGTTTGCCGACTTCACGGCCATCCGGGCCGGACAGGCAAACCCCGCGCTCTTTACCGCCATTATGATTGTTCAGGCAACAGCCGGTTTGCTCGGACTGGTTGTCTTTCCCCTTCTGTACCTGAACGTGATTGAACACAAAACCATTGGCAGCATGTTCAGCACGGAAAACAACCTGCCATTGATTGCACTGCTGTTGGTTGCCATCGGAACCTGCTTTACGGTTGCCATCTCCCCGGTGATTGAGTGGAACATGAACCTGGACTTTCCAGACTTTATGAGCAGTTTTGAACAATGGGCCCGCCAGCAGGAAAATGCCCTGATGGAAGTCACGCGGT
>JAGUUF010000080.1 GCA_020063545.1 Cytophagales bacterium | reverse complement strand
CCAATCAAACGGTCAGTTTATATAAAAGAAACCAGCGACCTGCTGAACATGCAGGAATCGGTTTTGCTAACCGAGTTAAATAAAATTCTTATCCGCGAACGGAAGAAGCAGGAGCAGGAACGCTGGCGCGAGGAACAACCCGAACCGGTGGATGTTTTACCGGAAGCTCAGCCACTTTCAAAGACCGATGCACAAACGATTGTGCAGATGCAGGAACGGGAGACCATACGCCTGTTGTTGAACTATGCCGAGAATAGCTTTACGGATGAAAGCGGTGAGCAGAAGTTGATTGATTTTATGATGAATGAACTCGATGAAGTGGAGTTTATCAATCCGGTTTACCGCGAGATATTCGATACCTTTAAGAATGGATCGGCTACGAGCGACCGGATAGATAATTTTTATTTCCTGGAGAACGGCTCGGCCGAAGTGAAGAAAGCGGTTGCCGACCTGATTACCTCGCGCTATGAGACCAGCCCGCACTGGAACGAAAAGTATCACATTTATTTTCCGCATGAACGCGAGGTGATTCATGATGTGGCCCTGAACAATGTGCTGCGCCTGAAGTTCAGACTGATTCAGAAAATGATGGAGGAAAACCTGGCTGAAATGAAAGATATAAAAGACGAATGGAAAATTGATCAGTACCTGGTAAAGCACCAGGAACTCAAATCGGCCGAAAAAGAAATAGCAGGCATTCTCGGTATAGTGGTGGCCAAGTAAACGGAATGACCGGTAATTTTGTTGTAATGGAGATATTGTGAAAAATATGAACGCTGAGTTTAAACTGGATACCATTGAAGAAGCCATTGACGAGATCAAAAACGGCAAGGTAATTATTGTAGTGGATGATGAAGACCGTGAAAATGAGGGCGACTTCATCTGTGCGGCCGAATGCATTACCCCAGAAATAGTGAACTTCATGGCTACGCATGGGCGCGGACTTATCTGCGCCTCGCTTATTGAAGACCGCTGCGATGAATTAAGACTCGACCTGATGGTTGGGCAGAATACCGCGGCATTCGAAACACCTTTTACTGTATCGGTTGACCTGATCGGACATGGATGTACCACCGGCATTTCAGCACACGACCGGTTCAAAACCATTCGTGCACTGGTTGATCCGGAAACGAAGCCGGAAGACCTGGGTCGTCCGGGCCATATCTTCCCGTTGCGGGCAAAGCGGGGTGGTGTGTTGCGCAGGGCAGGCCATACCGAAGCTGCCATTGATTTTGCCCGGCTTGCCGGCTTCAAGCCGGCAGGGGTTTTGGTTGAAATTCTGAAAGAAGACGGCACCATGGCCCGCCTGCCGGACCTTAAAAAAGTAGCTGAACGATTTAACCTGAAACTGGTTTCGATTAAGGATTTGATAGAGTACCGCATAAAAGCTGAGTCGCTTATTGAACGCGAGGTAGATGTGGACATGCCTACCGAATACGGGCATTTTAAACTGGTTGCCTACAAGCAAACCAGCACCCAGGAAACCCACCTGGCATTAATTAAAGGAAGCTGGAAGAAGGACGAACCGGTTTTGGTGCGCGTACACTCGTCATGCGTTACCGGTGATATTTTCGGGTCGTGCCGTTGTGACTGCGGCTCGCAGCTTCACGCATCCATGCAAATGGTTGAGCGCGAGGGCAGAGGGGTGGTATTGTATATGAAGCAGGAAGGTCGTGGTATCGGCCTGTTGAATAAACTTAAAGCATACAAATTGCAGGAAAACGGAATGGATACCGTTGAAGCTAACCTCCAGCTTGGTTTCGATATGGACGAACGCGATTACGGAGTAGGTGCGCAAATCCTGCGCGACCTTGGCGTAACCAAAATCAGGTTACTCACCAATAATCCAAAAAAGCGCGTAGGGCTGATGGGCTATGGCCTGGAAATTGTAGAGAACATACCGATAGAAATTGCGCCCAATCCGCATAACGAGAAGTATCTTAAAACAAAACGCGACCGTCTGGGCCATACCATTTTAAAGGATTGATGATTAGGATTGTTGGTGTTTTATTATTGGTACTATTCAACAATTGGGCATTTGCCCAGGATTGGGCGTTCGAATTGTGGCACGATGGCAAGATTATCCTTACTTCGGGCGATACGCTCCGTGGCGTGGTGAAGTATGACCTGCAGCAGGATTTGGTACAGTTTGGTTATAAGAACGACACACGGGTAGAGGCGTTTAGTCCGCGCAAGGTGTTACTGTTTGAGATATTTGATGCAACAGTTAAGCAATACCGGACCTTTTTTTCGTTGCCGTATTCCTCAACCACATCCTATGGTGCACTCTCTTTTTTTGAGTTGCTTGCTGAAGGCAAACTTACCCTGTTGTGCCGCGAAGTGCTGGAATACCGAACGTACAGCTCACCTTATTATTACGGTTCCTTTTCGCGGCTGGTGTTGGTATACCGGTATTTTTTTATGGATGAAAAAGGAAGAATAACCGAATTTACCGGCAAACGGCCCGAGCTGATGAACCTGATGGGGCGGCAGGCGCAGGAGGTTGATAAGTACATGCGGGCAAACAAGTTGCGCATGGAAAACAAAGATGACTTTGTAAGAATTATTTCTTATTACAACTCCCTGTTCAAAGAGTAATGCAATTTTTTTTGGATTCTGTTTTTATGGTTTAGCTTGCACCCCAGGTTATTCCTTTTTCTGCGCTGATGAAAAAACCCCTGATACTTGTTTCAAATGATGACGGCATTACCTCCAAAGGTATCCGCACCCTGGTTATGGCAATGAAAAAACTTGGCGAGGTACTGGTGGTTGCACCCGATAGTCCGCAATCAGGAATGGGCCACGCCATAACAGTTGGCGAAACCCTGCGGCTGGAAGAGAATTTTATTTTCGATGGAGTTAAAGCGTATGAATGCTCGGGTACCCCGGCCGATTGTGTAAAGATGGCTCGCCATTATGTATTAAAGGGTAAAGCCCAGCCCGATGTGGTGGTTAGCGGGGTTAATCACGGCAGCAACACGTCTATCAGTGTGCTATATTCCGGTACCATGTCGGCCGCCATTGAAGGAGCTATTGAGGGCACTCCGGCCATCGGGTTTTCGCTTTGCGATTATTCGCACGATGCCGATTTTTCACATACCGAAGAACCAATTCTGCGAATAACCGAACAGGTGCTGAAAAAAGGTCTGCCGAAGGGCGTGGCGTTAAATGTAAATTTTCCGCCCAGGCGTAATGAGAATTTGAAGGGCATTCGCATTTGCCGGCAGGCCAATGCAAAATGGGTTGAAGAGTTTGACGAACGTTTTGACCCAAACGGCAGGCGGTACTTCTGGATGGCCGGCAACTTCGTAAACTTCGATAAAGGCGAAGATAATGATGAGTGGGCCATTGCCAATAACTACGTCTCCGTGGTACCCTGCCAGTTTGATTTGACAGCACATTCGGCCATACCCTTGTTGAATGAGGACTGGGATATTCTTCGGTAGCCATGCGCCTTGTACTTTTTCTCTGTGTAGTAAGACTGGTGGGGGTTGCTCAAACGGATTGCGAACTCAGGCGTTCAGAGGATAGCATTTTTGTTTATGCCTGTAAGGTAAGCGACTCCAGGATAAAAGCAATACGGGCAAATTTCAGATTACCTGCTTCAGCATCCGAACTGGCTGGCCATATTCTCAATGTCGAAGGATATACCGAGTGGCAGTATAATATCATAAAAGCTGAAGTACTTGAAGTTATAAGCGATTTGGAATTGATTTACCGGGCCGAGGTAAAGGCTCCTTGGCCGGTATCGAATCGGGATCTGGTTGTGAGGTTGAAGATTACCCAGAATCCTGAAACAAACGTGATGACGTTTTCAATTGTAAGCATACCGGATTACATTCCTGAGTATAAAGGTATTGTTCGTGTTCCAAAGTCAGAGGGCAGGTGGACAATTACTCCGGAAGCTGGCGGGCTGAAAATCGACTATAGTTTTTTGGTTGATCCGGGCGGATCGCTGCCATCATGGCTGTTGAATCTTTCTATAGCAGAAGGTCCGCACAAAACATTTTCGAACTTAACTAACAGGATTAAGGCCGGAGTAAAGGTTAAGCCGGTGTTGTTGATAAGGGATTGAAGTGATCCCTGCCGCTCACGCCAACGCAGAGTTTCCCACATTCCAACAGGACAGCAATTATGATTGGAAATCTATACTTTTGAATGTGACTAAATAGGGGAGCTTACAAAAAAACAACGGCAATTTTAACCTTTATCTTATCTTATCTTATGGAAGACTTCCATTAATACTTGGCCAACCTGAAGATGATTTAGATAATCGTCTTGTATATGAGCTAATCGTTGACAGATTAAAACAAGCCAAGGAAAATAGACAACTAATTGTAGTAACACACCATGCTAATGTTCCAGTTAACGGTGACGCTGAATACATTATTTCAATGGACACAGAAAGTAAGGCTTTAAAGGTTTTGCATACTGGAACAGTTGAACAAATGTCAATAAAAAAAGAAATATGTGATGTAATGGAAGGGGAGAAATAGCATTTGAAATGAGGTCCAAACGATATAAACTTATAAGGTAAGAAGACAATTGGAAAAGCACACAATTAAGGGATTAAACTCAACAGAAAAAGAAGGGCGAAGTGCTAACAGCATGTTGCCGCAAGGTAACGACTAAGTAACTGTGTAAAGGCCCGATTCGGCCTTGCTGAAATGGCGTGTGAAAAGCCACCCTTTCAGCCGAGTCGGTTGCATTTAAAGACT
>JAGUUF010000144.1 GCA_020063545.1 Cytophagales bacterium | reverse complement strand
CCCCAATGAAAACTATGCGCGCGAACTGCTTGAGTTGTATTCCATAGGCCGCGGACTTGAGAACAGCCTGCCGCCACCCACCGGTGCTGGCGACTACATTTACTTTAAAGAGCAGGATGTGCAACAGGCTGCCCGCGTTTTATCGGGGTTCGATTTTGATAATTCATTCTCCACCATCGACCCGGATACCTTGTTGCCGCGCGGCAGGGTTCGGGGCTCGGCAAGTAATGCCTCCAGCCACGATAATGGAAGCAAACAATTTTCAGACAGGTTTATTGATATCACTACCGGTCAGCCCTACATCATTCAACCCGATCCACTCCTGCTCAATGGTTCGCAGCCTACCGAAGCCAGCGCACTGGATGAGATAAGTAAGCTGGTTGACATGATTTATGCGCAGGAAGAAACAGCACGGCACATCTGCCGCAAAGTGTATCGCTTCTTCGTGTACCACGAAATTACCGATACCATCAACACCAATATTATTTCGGTAATGGCCGATACTTTCCGTGCCAACAATTTTAAACTGCAACCCGTTATCGAAAACCTGCTGCGCAGCCAGCATTTCTATGAAGCTGCTGCTGGTGTTGCCGATGATAAGTTCGGGGGCATCATCAAATCACCCCTCGACCTGGTTACCGGATCCCTGCGGTTCTTCCAGATACCCGTGCCTGATATGGCCACAGACCCGCAGGGGTTTTATGCCGTTACCGGGGAAATCAATAACCGCCTCGATAACCAGGGTATGATTTTTTACCAACCCTTTGATGTGGCCGGGTACGATGCCTACCACCAGTTTCCTATCTACCACCGGAGCTGGATAACGGTGAACTACCTGGCCAACCGGTATTCGTTTATCCGCAGCCTGGTTACCGCCACCGAGCCCGGTATGCTTAAAGTGAATGTGTACTCTTTTGTTCGGAATACCATCAACAACGCATTAGCCGCCAATGCACGCAACCTCGTTATCGAACTGGCAAAATACCTGCTGCCCGTAACCGATAACCTGACGTTTGATGCCGCCAATGACGATACGGCAACCATTACGGCCGAACGCCTCAATTACTTCCTGGTTACGTTCCTGTCGGATATCGATCCGGACCCGGAAGCCGCGTGGACCAATCGGTGGACCAACGAAGTGGGCATCGGCACCATGACCAGCCAACTCGAAAATTTATTCAATGCCATGTTGCAATCGCCCGAATACCAACTCCAGTAGCTATGAGACGAAGAGATTTTTTGAAGAAAATACCGGTTGCCGCGGGCCTGCCCTTCGCCATCAGCGGCATACCCATGAAAGCCATGGCCTGGAACCCGCTGGCGATGCTTGCCCAGCAAAGCGATAACGACAGGGTACTGATAATCCTGCAACTGCACGGAGGCAATGACGGGCTCAATACCCTGATTCCAATCGAACAATACGATTTGTACTACAGCCGCAGGGCAAACATTGCCATACCCAAACAAAACAGTTTGCGCAAAGCCATCATGTTAGACAGTACGTTGCCCGCCAACCAACAGGTTGGCTTGCATCCCGATATGCAGGCATTGAAAGGAATGTACGACAATGGGCGGATGGCTTTTGTACAAGGCGTGTCTTACAAGAATAACAACGGATCGCATTTCCGCGGCAGAGACATCTGGTTTATGGGTGGCGGGTTTGAGGATTACTACCCATCGGGGTGGTTGGGCCGGTACCTGCAGCAGGAATATGCTGCCTTAGGAACCTACCCGGAGGATTTTCCGAATCCCGATATGCCCGATCCGCTGGGTATTGAAATGGGCAACGATGTTTCGCTTATCTTCCACCAGCAGGGAAATATACCTACTTCCATTTCGCTTAATGATCCGGCCGGTTTTGCGCAACTGGTTGAAGAACTGGAGGGCTTTCAGGATGTAGATATTGATCCGAGGGGTAAACCACCCTTGTCAGTTCAGAACTCGCCCTACTGGCATGAGATGAACTGGATACTGGGACTGGAGAAGAAAACCGATGATTATGCCCAGCGCCTTTACCAGGTTTACCTGGCCGGTGGAAATACCACGGTTACCTACCCCGAGATTTATCCCTTTAACGCACCGCGCGGAAGCAAGCGCAACCCGTTAAGCGCCCAACTGAAACTGGTTGCCCGCCTGCTGGCCGGTGGTTGCAAAACAAAGGTATTCATGGTGAAGATTGGCGGTTTTGATACACATGCCGAGCAGGTGGAAAGCTATGACCCCACCATGGGCGCACATGCGGCCCTTATGTACCACATTTCATCGGCCATGAAAGCCTTTCAGGACGACCTGAAGGCCCGCGGCCTGGAAGAGCGCGTGCTTACTGTTACCACGTCTGAGTTCGGAAGGCGTGTGCATTCCAACGGCAGCTACGGCACCGACCACGGCACAGGCGGCCCCATCCTTATCTTTGGCAAGCATGTTAAACCGGGCGTGAATGGCCTTGTACCCGATATGACCAAGGACAATGTTGAAATGCAATACGACTACCGGCAGGTGTATGCTAACCTGCTTAAAGACTGGATGCTGGTGGACAAAGCTAAAATCACAAACGACATCTTTTTCGGAAACTTTATTGATGGTGAAAATCCCGATGAGCCCGGAACCTTCTTCCAGCCACTTTTTCTGGCGCTGGATGTAGTTACCGGAACCGAGAACTTCGTTGCCTCACGCTTTGCCCTCAATGAGTGTTACCCGAATCCGGCACACACATCCACCACCTTCTCATTCCGGGTTAATGCAACCGGCACGGTTACCCTTGATTTGTTTGACCAGCGCGGCAACCGCATTACCCAAATCATAAACCAGGTGTATGAGCCGGGCGACCATCGGGTTACCCACGATGTATCCTACCTTTCACCGGGATTGTATATTTTCAGGATGAAGACGGCTTCCTTTGAAGCCGCGAAAAAACTTGTCATAACCCGCTGACGCATGAAGCATTTCTACCTACTTATAATCTGCCTGTTGGTTTCATCAGCCATACATGCCCAACCGCGCAGGAAAACCCCGGCTTCGTATAATGCCGGCAACGCCCAGGATGCCAAGTTCCTGGAAAAGCAGTGGTGGCTTGGTTTTAAAGCCGGTATCAACCTGTCGGGTGCCGATGTGATTACCGCTTACTCCGCACTTAGCCCGGTTAACTACACGCCATCCGGTAAATCGTACGACAATTACAGTGAGCCCGGTGTCGTTGCAGGACTTGAAGTAAGTTTCTATTACAAAGGTTTTTCAGTAAGTTTTCAACCGGCATACCGTAACGCCATTTTTTCATACAGCAACCAATATCTGTGGGAGGATTCGGGCATCCCCGAAAACCGGCTTGAGCTTACCTATGACCAGCGGCAGCAGCTCGACTATGCCGATTTCCCCCTGCTGTTTCGCTACGACATTACCAGTACGCGGCTGCGGCCGTATGTTCAGGTTGGCGCTGCCTACACGGTGCTGATTGATGCCGCCAAATCAGTTACTGTTTCAGGAATTGATTATGCCAGCGGAGGACAAAACGAATTTACCAACGAGCCGATAATTGTTGGGGCAAAGCAACTCTTTGCACAATACCAGTGGGCGCTTACGGGCGGTGCCGGTGTTAACTACCATGTGGGCAACATTCGGGTTAACCTCGACCTGCAATACCGAAAGGGAATGAGCCTGGCAAACTCAACCGAAAACCGGTATGGAAATGCCCAACTTGCCGGTGTGGGCGATGCCATGGATGATATCAAAATCAATTCATTTATGATTACCCTCGGCACATTGTTTCCGTTGCGGTTTCTTACCAAAGGCTACAGTTCCATTAACCTGAGATGACATTCATGATACAGATAAAGACATTCCTTTTACTTTCACTGATGCTGATGCAGGCCTGCCTGGAAGAAACCAACCCGGCTTTTGACGAGAAGGCCTTTACAAAAATTTTCGATAACTATTCCTTCAGCGCCTCCTACTTCCCGATTGATGTGCAGCAAACGTCCGATGGCGGTTACCTGATACTGGGAGGACGCAGGCTGACCACAACCACCTTTACCGGTATTTACCTGCTCAAAGCCGATAAGTTCGGAAACTTTGTAAGCGATGAAGAAATTGACGAGAGTTATGTAAACCCCGTTGGCGACCTGATGAAAATCGGGGCGGATTATTTCTTTCTCTGCATGGACCCGCTCACCCTTCAGACACACGTAGCCCGGGTTGATGCCAATGGCGAAGGGTTTACAGCCACTGCGGTGAGTGCATCCCTCACCTACCCGGCAGCCGCATCGCTGGACGGCACCAACATTATTGCGCTAAGCTACAATTCAGTTACCCTTCAGAGTGTAATCTCCCTCATCACATCAACCGGCACGGTAACCTCTTCAAAAGGCTATACCATTGGTGCCGGTGAAGGTATTGAAGAACCCATCATTAATCACTACCTGCGCACCGGCAGGCAGTTCCCGTTTCAGGCAGGCAAAGCCGGCAGCCTCTATTACTTCAATGGATTTTACAACTACACCTTTTCGCTGGTGTTCACAAACCTTAGTCAGGATGTACCCAATGGCGTAGTACAAGGCCAGCAGGATGACGGTGGCATCAGCGCCCTGGTTCCGGTTTCCGGAAATTCGTTTGCCGCAGCCCGTTTCAACTTTGGCGATAATTTCCTGCTTCCGAAAGTTAACCTGAACTCGTCAGGCATTACATCCAGTACCGACCTGGGAGGCTTCTCCTTGCCCGAGCTTACCCCCAATGCCACCGTGCGTATTATTCGCGCTACCATCCAGGATCAGAACGTGCTGGTTTTTGCTGCCAATACCAAATCTAACCAGGTAGGGTTGTTCTTTTACGATGAGGCTACAGGTGAATTTCTGGGCAGCCGGTATGTTGGCTACTCCAATCCGCTTGAAGTGGCTTCGATTAAACAAACAGCCGAAGGCGACCTGATTATCTGCAGTACGACTTACGTTGCCGGAAGGTTTGGCCGCTTTTGCCTGGTAAAGATTCCGCAAAGCGATATTACGCTGTAGCCGGAGGACGGAAATATTTTCACATTTTTGCAGAGAACCCTGCTGCATGATCCACATTTCGGAAGACGTTGATCTTCAACCCTACAATACCTTCGGCATACGCGAACGGGCGCGGTATTTTGCTTCGGTACACTCCGAAGAAGACTTCCGGCAGTTGATTAAACACCCGGTTTATCGGAATAATCCCGTTTTTATTCTTGGCGGAGGCAGCAACGTGTTGTTTACAAAAGCATTTCAAGGGCTGGT
>JAGUUF010000238.1 GCA_020063545.1 Cytophagales bacterium | reverse complement strand
AATAATGGCGACTTAACTTTTTCTGAACGGGCAGCCGAATTTGGTTTAGATTTTTCAGGATTCTCAACCCAGGCGAGCTTTTTTGATATGGATAATGACGGAGACCTGGATATGTACCTGCTTAATCATTCTATACATACACCTCGTTCATATGCACCCGGTGATGTGCGTTTGCTTTCGGATTCCCTTTCAGGCGACAGGCTTTTCAAAAACCAGTTAATGGAGACTGGTAAAACGTTCTTCGTTGATGTAACCAACCAAACAGGAATACTCAATAGCCATATTGGGTATGGACTGGGTGTTTCTGTTGGTGATGTTAATTGGGATGGATTAGCCGATATCTACATTGGTAATGATTTTCACGAAAATGATTACCTGTACCTCAATAAAGGAAATGGTGCATTTGAAGAAGTTATCCGGCAAGCCATGCCCCATACCAGCCGGTTTTCAATGGGCAACGATATAGCCGATATCAATAATGATCTATGGCCAGATATCGTTGCAGTAGACATGCAACCAAAAAGTGAACAAGTACGAAAGCGATCTGCCGGTGAGGACACCTATGACATTCTTAATTTCAAACTTAAATATGGTTATCATAACCAGGTAGCCCGAAATACCCTGCAGCTTAATGCAGGTGTTAGTCAATTCATTCCTTTATTTACTGATGTCGCATATTATGCAGGTGTCGCCTCCACTGACTGGAGTTGGGCACCGCTCTTTGCTGATTTTAACAACGATGGCCGTAAGGATTTATATATTACCAATGGTATTGTACGGAGGCCAAATGACATGGATTACATTAGCTTCATTTCAAATGATTCCATCCAACTATCCCTTCAGGTTATTGAGCAACAGGATCTGGAAATACTCAAAAAAATGCCTGATGGCAGGGTTTCAAATTTTATGTTTACCGGTCATTCAGACAACACGTTTGCCGATGTGACCGCAGAAAGCGGGTTATACCGTTCATCCTATTCAAATGGCGCAGCGTATGCCGATCTGGACAATGATGGCGATCTGGATATAGTTGTAAACAACATTAATGATAAGGCATTTATTATCCGCAATAACAAGGGTATTGTTTCAGGAAATTACTTACAGGTCGTGTTTAAAGGCCCTGCAGGGAATTCTGTTGGAGTCGGAGCAAAGGCAATTGTTTTTACCGGAAAGTCTGCACAGCTTCAGCAGCTAATACCTACCCGGGGGTGGTGTTCATCAGTTGAACCGCAGTTGCATTTTGGCGTACTTAAGAACCAAACTATTGATTCTGTAATTGTTGTTTGGCCGGGAAACCGTATGCAGGTACTCAGATCAGTAAAGGCAAACCAGGTAATTATTGTTGATTTTGCAGATGCTGCGGATGAATTTTTACCAAATTACCTTTTTACAAATCAACCCACATTTCTTAGCAGCATACAACCTGGGCCTGATTATCGTCATGTTGAAAATGATTTTAATGCGTTCGCTTCGGAAACACTGATACCGCACATGTTGTCGGAGCAGGGGCCCCCGCTGGCAACAGCAGATATTAACGGGGATGGCCTTGATGATTTTTACGTTGGTGGCGGCAAAGGGCAACCTGGTTTTTTGTTTATTCAATCGGCTGCAGGTCAATTCGTTCACTCAACGCAACATGCTTTTTACACTGATGCCGATGCCGAAGATACTGCTGCGGCTTTTGCCGATGTTGACAACGATGGCGATTTGGATTTGATTGTAGGCGCGGGTGGTCAGGAAAATACTGGTAACCTTATTCCAAGACTGTATATAAACGTTGGAGGAAAGTTTAGCAAAGGCGATTTTCCATCTACACCAATTCATACATCGTGCATTAAACCGGTTGATGTTGACAATGATGACGACATCGACCTGTTTATTGGTTCTGATGTGATACCCGGCTTGTATGGAATGAGCCCTGTTAGTCACCTTATGATAAATGACGGAAAGGGAAAGTTTTCACCGCACGAAAGGTGGCTCTCCAGTTCAACGTTTGATAACGTAACAAGAGTAAGACCAGGCATGGTAAAGGATGCGGTATGGGCTGATTTGAATAACGATGGACTTAACGACCTGTTGCTTGTCGGAGAGTGGATGCCAATTACCATCCTGATCCAACAGGCGAATCATACTTTTATAAACCAAACCGATCAATTTGGGTTAAAGGACACACATGGCCTGTGGAATGCCATTCAGGCTGCTGACCTTGATAACGATGGTGATTTGGATTTTGTGGTTGGCAACCTCGGACTGAATTCAAGACTTACAGCCTCAAAAAATAAGCCTCTGCGCATGTTGCTTGGCGATTTTGACGGTAATCAAAGTTCTGACCACATTATCGTGTATTATAACGGTGACTCTGCCTACCTCTTTCCAACCCGAGACCAGTTGGTGAAACAACTTCCGGCACTAAAGAAGCGATTTTTAAAATATAAGGATTATGCCGACCAGGATGCCAATCAATTGCTTACACCTGATATGCTGAACCGCGGCAGCCAATTGCAGTTATCTCTGCTTACTTCCGTTGTTCTTGAAAACCTGGGTAACAAACTTGAAGTAAGACCCTTGCCTTTGGAAGCTCAACTTTTTCCGGTAATGACGATTTTATGCGATGATATTGATGGTGACGGTATTGTCGATATTTTACTTGCCGGTAATCAGTCTGCCGTGCAACCGGAGATCGGCCCTCATGATGCAGGCCTTGGCCTGATGCTGACAGGTATTGGTAAATGCCGGTTTCAATCGGTTGCACCAAACTCCTCCGGCTTCATAGTACCAGGTGAGGCGCGCAGTTCCGTTATCATACGAACAAGTAATGAGCAACATTTGTATATTATAGGCAGAAATAATCTGCCTTTGGTTATTTACAAAAGGAAGTAAGATGAATGTGGTTCGCCAGGTAATTTTGCTATCCATGGTTTGCTACCAGGTGTCTGCGCAACCCGATTGGATTATTTCAGCCTCTGATATAAACCCCTCTGCCTATTACGGAGTCACTGTGGCCAATGGGATGATCGGCCTGGTATCTTCACCGGAGCCAATGAAGGTGAAAGACGTGGTGTTAAATGGCGTGTACGACTACTACCAGCGCGGCCGTGTATCCAACATTCTCAAATCCTTTAATCATGTAAGCATGAACCTGGATGTTGACGGTATCCGCATTTCACGGAAGGATATTACCGGCTACCGGCAGGAGTTGGACATGAAACGTGCCGTGCTTACAACCACATTTACCGTAGGCGATAAGGTAAGTGTTACCCATTCTCTTGTAGCCTTGCGGCATCTTCCGTACACGGCATTAAGCACCGTTACCATTACGGCCAAAACCAATGTGCGCATTACACCCATGAGTGTTATCGAGGCTCCTGATCATTTAATGGACGTAAAGAATTTTTACAGCGAGATAGATCGCCCGCATGTTAAAATTCCGCTGCTCACCTCGGTGGCTAAAAGTCCTTCGGGCAAACACATTGTTGCAGCAAGCAACAGTTTTATCTTTAGCGAGCCACATGGCTCTGAGCCTGATGTTATCCACGAAGATTGGGATTACAACATGCACCTGGCCAAATTTACTAAAGAAGTAAAGGCAGGTGAATCGTACACGTTTAGTGTAGTATCATCGGCAACATCAACAGCTCATTACGGTGATCCGCACAACGAGGCGGAGCGCTTAACCATTTTTGCCGCATTGGAGCGCACCGAACGGCTGATGAGCCGGCACATCGAAGCCTGGAATAAGTTGTGGAATAGCGATATTATTATTGAGGGCGACCCGCACGTGCAAAAAGATGTGCGGTTTGCGCTATATCATCTGTATTCCTTTGCACGCGAAGGAACAGCGTATAGCCTTTCGCCTATGGGACTGAGCGGCCTTGGCTACAATGGTCATGTTTTCTGGGATACTGAATTATGGATGTACCCGCCCCTGCTTGCACTTCAACCCGGCATCGCTAAATCGTTACTCGAATACCGGTATCAGCGGCTTGAAGCCGCAAAACAAAATGCTTTTTCGCACGGGTATAAAGGAGCAATGTTTCCGTGGGAGTCGTCAGCCGAAGGCTCGGAAGATACTCCCGTATGGGCGCTAACCGGCCCATTTCAGCATCACATTACCGGTTGCGTGGGCTGGGCCTTCTGGAAATATTACCAGGTAACGAAAGACAAAACCTGGCTGCGCGAAAGGGGTTACCCGGTACTTAAAGAGGTGGCCGATTTCTGGGCCAGCCGTGTGGAGCGGAAAGCAACCGGGCGATACGAGATCAATAACGTGATTGGTGCCAATGAATGGCAGGAAAATATTGATAACAACGCTTTTACGAACGGCATGGCCAAAACCGTATTGATGAATGCTGCACAGGCCGCGAAAGAATTGGGCCTTACACCCGATCCGGACTGGGAACATGTTGCTCAGAATATCCCCATTCTGAAATTTCCTGATGGCACCACAAAAGAGAATGCCACCTACAATGGAGAAATGATTAAACAGGCCGATGTTAACTTGTTGGCGTATCCGCTTGAAGTAATTGTTGACCGCTCACAAATAGAAAAGGATTTATCCTATTACGAAAAGAAGATGGCGCCTGACGGGCCGGCCATGGGCTTTGCCGTGCTGGCTACACTCTATGCCCGGCTTGGTAAGCCCGATAAGGCTTACACAATTTTTTTGAAGAGCTACAAACCGAATGAAGTTCCACCGTTTGGTGTACTGGCCGAAACTGCCGGGGGCACCAACCCCTATTTTGCTACCGGGGCAGGCGGCCTGCTGCAAACAGTTTTGTTTGGGTTTGCCGGACTTCAGATTACCGATAGCGGCATCAGCCAGCGTAAAACACCGTTGCCCTCCGGTTGGAAATCGGTTGAAGTAAAAGGAGTTGGGTTAAATAAAAACACATTTGTTCAAAAATAGCGCGTTGATAAGGGTATGAATACGATTCGATTTGTTCTTATTTTAGTTTTGGTAACGGCCGGATGTAACCATCGTAATACGGATTATCAGCCGGCAGCTTCCAATCCGGAGTTTCTTCATCGGTCGCTAAAAGCAATCACCGACCGCATAGTGCACGATATTTTTTCACCGCCAGTGGCCAGCCGCATCTATGCGTATACCGCCATTGCTGCCTATGAGGCACTTGTTCCGTTTAACCGGGATTTGATTTCATTGGCCGGCCAGGTTAATGGCCTGGGTCCGCTACCGCAACCTGAAACAGGCAAAGAGTATTCGTATGCTGTGGCTTCCATACAGGCTGCCCTGCAGGTTGGGAGGGCGCTTATTTTTTCGGAGTCTGATCTGGATGTTTTTTACAACGAGGTGATGACCGAATTCAGGCAAACCGGCATGCCGGAAGATGTGTTTGAACGATCGGTTGCTTTTGGTAAAGCAGTTGCTGGACATATACTGGCATGGGCCGATAAGGATAACTATAAGCAATCACGGTCATTCCCGAAATTCACGATCACAGAAGATCCCGGAAGGTGGCGGCCTACCCCCCCGGCCTACATGGATGCCGTTGAACCGCACTGGACGACCATCAGGCCGTTTGTTCTCGACTCCTCCAGGCAATTTATTCCAGCGCCTCCGGTTCCGTTCTCCACAAAAAAGGAAAGTCCGTTTTACAAAGCAGCCTACGCAGTTTATGAAACAGGTAAAAATTTAACAGACGAACAACGCCAGATTGCTTCGTTCTGGGATTGTAACCCGTTTGTGATGAATGTTCATGGCCATGTGATGTTTGCATCAAAAAAAATATCACCCGGAGGACATTGGATAAACATTGTGCGCGTTGCCTGCACCAAAAAGCAATCCGATATGCCTACGTCAGCCGAAGCGTATGCCCGCGTGGCCATTGCACTGGCCGATGGCTTTATCAGTTGCTGGGACGAAAAGTACCGCAGCAACCTGGTCCGCCCTGAAACCTATATCAATCAGTTTATTGATGAAAACTGGATTCCCCTGTTGCAAACTCCGCCATTCCCTGAACACACCAGCGGGCATAGTGTAATCTCCACGGCTGCAGCGGTAACCCTTACCGACTTCTTCGGTGATAATTTTGAATTTACAGACGATACCGAGCTTGAGTTCGGTCTGCCCGCCCGGAGTTTTAAATCATTTTTGGAAGCAAGCCAGGAAGCTGCTATCAGCAGGTTCTACGGAGGAATTCATTACATAGCAGCAATTGAAGAAGGGGCCAGGCAAGGCCGCAAAGTAGGCGAGTGGGTTGTGGCCAACATTAAAACAAGAAGTAAAGGGAACAACAGTGTCGCGTTAAACCCATAATGGTACAACCTGCATGAAAAAAATACTTTTTGCTGCCGGCCTTATTGTTTTAATTGCCGCAGAAGTGGCGAGGGTGTATTTCATTATGCCCTTTCCGGGAAGTCAGCAGCAGGATTCAATTAGCCTTGCATATGTATTGCACAATGCCATTACATATATTCGCATAGCCGGTATACTTGTAATGGCATACCCTGCCTTCCAACTTTATAAGTCCGGTAAGTTTTTAACGCGTGCTTCCGTTTTGGCTGCCATACTGTTATGGGTGATCATTGCCTGTCTGTTTACCTTCAGCATGCAAGCCGATAAAATGTTTTACGAGCCCCGTAAAAAGGTGATGGCCTCGGTTACAGAAAGCAACGTGCTGCCCCAGCAACTTGTTATTGGTGTTACGCTTAATAATGAATCGGCAGCTTATCCTATTGAACTCATTGGATACCACCACCAGGTACGCGATTCAGTTGGCGGGGTTCCGGTTATGGTAACCTATTGTACAGTTTGTCGTACAGGCCGTGTGTTTAGCCCCCTGATTGACGGTCAATTGGAAACGTTCAGGCTTGTCGGCATGGATCATTTCAACGCTATGTTTGAGGACAGCCGCACCAGGTCGTGGTGGCGGCAGGTTAATGGCGAAGCCGTGGCAGGGGCACTGAAAGGCAGCCGGTTAATCGAAATTCCATCGGAGCAGATGACACTGGCGGCATGGATTGCCCACCATCCGAACACCACTATTTTACAACCGGATGCTTCGTTTGACGATTCCTATAAAAAGTTGACTAATTATGACGAGGGCAAATCAAAGAGCAAACTTACCGGCACCGACTCTGTTTCATGGCGCGACAAATCGTGGGTAGTGGGCATAAAACTTTCCGGCCAGGCGCGGGCCTATGACTGGATTGAGCTTAAGCGCATAAAACTGATAAACGATAAGGTTAACGGTGTAGCTGCGTTAGTGGCACTCGAACCCGACTCGGCAACCTTTCACGTTTGGATGCGCCCTGATTCGCTCCGATTTGAGCTTAAGAATGGTGTGATAACGGATGTTGAAACCTCATCGCTATGGAATTGGGATGGCCAATGTGTTGAGGGGGTTCTGAAAGGAAAGCAGCTTCAGCCGGTGCAGGCCTATCAGGAATTCTGGCATTCGTGGCGCACATTCAATCCTTCAACAACCCGGTATTCCCTGAACCAATAATGTATATGATTAAACCGCGGCTATCCTTCTGGCAAATTATCAACATGAATGTTGGATTCTTCGGTATTCAATACTCCTTTGGTTTACAGCAGAGCGCGGTTAATCCTATTTATGATTTTCTTGGCGCCACGCCCGACCAGATACCCATGCTTAACCTTGCCGGCCCGGTTACCGGCCTTTTAGTGCAACCTGTTATCGGTGCACTAAGCGATAAGACGTGGAGCCCCCGGTGGGGAAGAAGACACCCGTATTTTCTTGTAGGTGCCCTGGTTTGCAGCATTGCTTTGTTCCTTTATCCGTTCAGCAGTTCGTTGTGGATGGCAGCCGGACTGCTTTGGATTTTAGATGCCGGCAACAACACAGCCATGGAACCCTACCGCGCATTTATTGCCGACCGCCTTCCGGCCGACCAGCAGCGCCTCGGTTTCCAGGCGCAGAGTTTTTTTACCGGATTCGGCCAAACCCTTGCCAATCTTTCATTGTTTGCTTTTCCGCTTGTAATCATTGGTAAAACCGGGGCAATTCCAAATTGGGTTTTTGCTTCTTTTTTCTTTGGTTCGTTCTGTTCAATTGCTTCGGTACTTTGGAGCATACGAACAATGCCTGAACTGCCCCCTGACCCGGCCGAATTGGAGAACATCCGTTCGCAAAAACTTAACTTGCTCAGTCCGTTCAGGGATATTTTTCTTGCCATCCGCCAGATGCCTGCCGTAATGTGGCAACTCGCGCTGGTGTACTTATTTCAATGGTATGCCTTGTTTTGCTACTGGCAGAATGCATCAAAAAGTATTGCGCTTTCGGTTTATGGCGTTACACCTTCATCAAATCCGGAGCAATATGAAGCGGCAGTGAGCCTTACCGGCTTAGTGAACGGCTGGTACAACATTGTAACTTTTGCAACGGCCTTTGCGCTGGCCTGGCTTGCAAAACGATACAGCCCCAAGTACATCCACCTGGTATGCCTGCTCCTTGCCGGAACCGGTTTCATCTTCTTTCCATTTATCTCGCAAAAAGAGCTTTTGTTTGTTGCCATTACCGGGTTTGGTATTGGATGGGCAAGTATGATGGGCATACCTTACCTCCTTGTGGTTGGCGCCATTCCGAAAGAACGGTATGGTGTGTATATGGGCATCGTCAACACCATGATTGTTGTGCCGATGATTTTACAGAATGTAACCTTTGGCTTTATCCTTAAACACTTTCTGAACAACGATCCGCGCAATGCCGTGTTTACAGCCGGTATCCTGCTGCTTATAGCGGCCATTGCCTTGTTGCGGATAGACGCATCCAAACCGGCTGATCAACAAAAGTTTGTTGTGGGTGCAGGAGGGCACTGAGCATGAAAACGCACTGGTGGAGAGAAGCCGTGATCTATCAGATTTACCCACGCAGTTTCAACGATGGAAATGCCGATGGTATTGGCGATTTGCGCGGCATCATCGAAAAGCTCGACTACATTAAAAGCCTGGGTATTGATGCGGTGTGGCTTAACCCCGTTTACCAGTCGCCCGGGGTTGACGGTGGCTATGATATCAGCGATTACCGATCCCTTGATCCGCAGTTCGGAACCATGGATGATTTTGATGAACTCCTCAAGGGCCTTCACCAGCGTGGTATCCGGCTGATAATGGATATTGTGGTGAACCATACTTCTGACCGGCATCCGTGGTTTCTCGAATCGCGCAAATCGGTTACCAATCCGTACCGGAATTATTATTTCTGGAGAAAAGGTAGAAATTCGAATCCTCCCAACAACTGGCCCTCTTTTTTTGGCGGAAGTG
>JAGUUF010000298.1 GCA_020063545.1 Cytophagales bacterium | reverse complement strand
GCCCAGCATGCGCGCCCTGCGTATCAGTACATCCTGTATGGTGTTGTTAAGCATGTGGCCCATGTGCAGCACACCGGTAACATTGGGCGGAGGAATAACTATACAATACGGCTCCTTTTGCGGGTTAACGGTGGCACAAAAAAAACCCTTTTCCACCCACTTCCGGTACCATTTATCCTCAACTTCGGCAGGGTTATATTTAGTTGATAACGACATAGATTAACTAATAAAGCGGGGCAAAATTAAACAAAAGCAGTAACTGGAGGCTACGGCTTCATCCGAATTCGCCAGGGGGCAGGGTACAGGTTATTAATCCGGTTCGGAAGAATGTTTACCCAGCCCAGCGGAATATTGTTGTAGCTAACCAATGCGAAACCCCTGCCTAAGGCAGAAAGGTTTAAGTTCTCCTTACGCAGATAAGCCAGTGCCTCTTGCTGCGACAGGTCAATGCATGGAAAAGACGGTTTGTTTAACCAAATGGAGAGTGCGGCTGCATGTTCGGGCACCAGTTTATTGTGGCTTGCCGTGGCCAGGGCTGTGCCAGCCTGCAGTACGGTAAGGTGTTGGCGCAGAAACTGGATTTCATTAAGTCGTTCAGCCGGTATTGCCCTGATGATATTGTTGTGCAGAAAAAGAGAAAACCTTTCGTGATCTTTTAACCAATGACTTATTCTTTCTCGCTGTTCTTTTTTAAGCAACGTAAATTGGTTTTTAGGTTTAATAAGTAGCTCCTTCTGTAGTTGCGATTTCCTGAGCACGGCAAGAAAAAATCCCTCGCCTCTAACCCGGTGCGGGTAAAAGCGGTAGCCTGCTATATTGCCTGTGCTTACCTCAACGTTCCAGGATTTCTGAATTTTTAATGCAACAGGCTCAGCCTCCCCGGTTTCCATAAGTCGTTCAATTACTTCTTCATTTTCTGAACGGTTATGGGTACAGGTGCTGTAAATCAGTAAGCCATCTTGTTTAAGGGCGGGCAACACATCGTCAATAATCCGCTGCTGCCTGCGCGAGCATAACAGCACGTGATTCAGCGACCATTCGCTGCGTGCGCTTTCGTCTTTTCTGAAAAGTCCTTCGCCCGAGCAGGGCGCATCTACAACAATGATGTCAAAAAAGCCTTTCAGTACACCAAAATCCTTTGGGTCGTTGTGCGTAACCAAAACATTTGCATGCCCCCACTTTACGATATTTTCGGTAAGTATTGTTGTACGTCCGCGTATGGTTTCGTTGGATATAATAAGACTATCAGGGTGGAGTAAGCTCAGCAGGTGGGTTGATTTGCCTCCAGGAGCGGCACACAGGTCGAGGACGCGCAAAGGTTTTTCTGTCAATCCCGCTTGACGGATAACCTGCTCCAGGAACATGGAACTTGCTTCCTGAACATAATAGGCACCGGCATGAAACTGTGGGTCAAGGGTGAACGCGGGCCGGTCCGGCAGGTAATACCCGTAGCGGCTCCACGGTACCGATTCTCCCGGCACTGTAATGGGTTTGTGCGGATTGAGTCGGATGCTGGTGGAGGGTGGTTTTGCAAGGCTTTGTTTATAACTGGAATAGTCAGTACCCAGGAGGGTCTGCATCTGTAATTCAAAGTCGGGGGGTAAGGTTACTTCACCAGCCATCCGGTTTAAAGTTAATAGTTTGCTCTAAGCGCTGTCTGAACGGTCGTAATATCCGTAATCATTTCTATTTTTGACCAATTCAAGCCAAAGCATGATTAGCGCAAACGATCCGAAACTGAAGAGTTGGGTGGAAGTACCGGCTGGTTCTGACTTTCCCATTCAGAACCTGCCGTTCGGAATTTTCAAAACAAAATACCTGTCCCCGGTGGCTGGGGTGGCCATAGGAAACCATGTACTTGACCTGGTTTACCTGCATGAGCATGGTTTTCTTGACGGCCTGGGGCTTACCCCTGGGATTTTTAATCAGAACAATTTGAACGGTTTTCTGGCGCTTGGCCGCAAAAAGGGCCGCGATGTACGCAACCGTATTTCAGAACTGCTCCGCCACGATAATGATGAACTAAAGGGCCATGTCGCGGCACGCGAAATTGCGCTTATACCGATGCGCGAAGTGCAGATGCTGATGCCCGTACGGGTTACAAATTACACCGATTTTTACAGCAGCGAAGAGCACGCTACCAATGTAGGCGCCATGTTTCGCGACCCGAAAAACGCCCTCCTCCCAAACTGGAAACACCTGCCGGTTGCCTATCATGGCCGTGCTTCTTCCATAGTCGTTTCCGGCACATCCATCCATCGGCCGAAAGGGCAGATTAAACTGCCGGATTCAGATAGCCCGGTTTTTGCACCGACCCGGAAACTTGACTTTGAACTGGAGATGGCCTTCATTACCTGCACGGAAACAAAACTTGGTAAATCCGTTTCGGTTGATGAAGCCGATGATACCATTTTCGGAATGGTGTTGTTTAACGACTGGAGCGCACGTGATATTCAGCAATGGGAGTATGTGCCGCTTGGCCCGTTTCTTTCTAAAAACTTTGGATCTACCATTTCGCCCTGGGTGGTTACGCTGGATGCACTTGAGCCTTTTCGGGTGGAAGGCCCGGGGCAAAATCCTGAAGTGCTGCCTTACCTGCGGTCAGCCGGGTTGCGGAATTTTGACATTCAGCTTGAAGCAGCCCTGAAACCGGCTGATGGTGAGGAGACAACGATTTGCCGGTCGAACACAAAATACCTCTACTGGAACATTAACCAACAGCTTGCCCATCATACGGTTAATGGCTGCAACATCCAGGTTGGCGATTTGTATGCCTCAGGTACGATTAGCGGCCCGACACCGGATTCATTTGGATCCCTGCTTGAGTTAACATGGAACGGCTCGAAGCCTGTTACCCTGAGCGATGGAAGCAAGCGAATATTTATTGAGGATGGCGATACGGTTGTTCTCCGTGGCCATGCTGAAAAAGATGGTGTGCGCATTGGCTTTGGTGAATGCCGGGGTACGATTTTACCTGCCGTTTAAGCCATGATACTAAACCCGAAAGAATTACCGGTGCCTAAACTGCACAGCTACCTGCTGGGGGCCGTTGCACCCAGGCCCATTGCCTTTGCCAGTACGGTTGATAAAGCCGGCAACGTAAACCTGAGTCCGTTTAGTTTTTTTAATGTATTCAGTGCCAACCCGCCCATATTGATTTTCTCCCCTGCCCGCAGGGGGCGTGACAATACCGTAAAGAACACCTACGATAACATACTGGAGGTACCGGAGGTGGT
>JAGUUF010000103.1 GCA_020063545.1 Cytophagales bacterium | reverse complement strand
GACTGGGGTGCCTACCACCAGCAACTGCTTAACCGGATTGGCATTGACCAAAAACTGATGAGCCGTGTAATTGACCGCGCCAAGAAAGACCCCAAGCGCGTGGTATTTTCAGAGGCCCATCACCATAAAATTTTAAAAGCAGCACAAATCCTGCAGGATGAAGGAATTGCCAAGCCCATTTTGCTGGGCGATAAAACCGAAATCGAAAACCTGATTAAAGAGCATAAACTGGAGCTGGACTGTCCAATCATCAATTCGCTTGATGAGTCGGAGAAATGCAAAACATTTGCTGAACTGCTCTACCGGAAACGGCAGCGTAAAGGACTAACCTACCGCGATTGCCTGCAGCTTATGCGCGACCGGAATTATTATGGCGCCATGATGGTGGAAACCGGTGAAGCCGATGCCCTGGTGAGCGGCCTTACCAAGGATTACCCGAAAACCATTCTGCCTTCGCTCCAGATAATCGGCATGGCCGAAGGTGTAAGCCGTGTAGCCGGTATGTACATCATCCTGAACAAGCGCGGCACCTACTTCTTTGCCGATACAACCGTTAACCTTAACCCATCGGCTGATGAACTGGTGGACATCATCGGCCTTACGGCACGGGGCGTTCGGTTCTTTGATATGGAGCCCCGGATTGCCGTGCTGTCTTATTCAAACTTCGGATCATCAAAAGGCGAAGTGCCCGAAAAAACAAGCGAGGCAGTTAAACGTGCGCGCCAGAAATTCCCCGACCTGGTAATTGATGGCGACATCCAGGCTAACGTGGCACTGAACACCGAAATTCAAAAAGAAAACTATCCGTTCAGCGCGCTGGCCACAGAAGCGGCCAACACGTTGATTTTCCCCAACCTTGCTTCCGGCAACATTGCCTACAAGCTCTTAATGGAAATTGGCGGGGCCGAGGCCATCGGCCCAATTTTGCTGGGAATGAAGAAACCTGTTCATGTTTTACAACTCGGAAGCTCCATACGGGAAATTGTAAACATGGCGGCCATTGCGGTTGTGGATGCTCAACTGTATGCGCAGAACGATCACCTGTAACATTTCGGATTGTAGCTTAAACCGTTTAGATTTATCCCGCACCTGCAAAACACTTAAAGCAGTTAATACTAAGAACACAGAAGAATCACATTTGCAAAATGATTTCCTTTCTTAAAGGCATTCTCATCCAGAAAGATCCAACTCATGTTGTCATGGATGTAAACGGAGTCGGGTATCACGTTAACATATCGGTACAAACCTATGCCGATATTAAAGACAAGGAAAGTATTTTACTTCATGCGCATCTGGCCATCCGCGAAGATGCCCATGTATTATACGGCTTCAGCACCGAAACAGAGAAGAAACTTTTTCAGCAACTGATTTCCGTTAACGGGGTTGGCCCAAGTACGGCCATTGTTATGCTTTCCTATATGTCAACCGATGAATTGCGGCAGGCCATAGCCCGCGAGGATGCCGTAACGCTGCAGAGGATTAAAGGCATAGGCGGAAAAACCGCCCAGCGGGTAATCATCGAGCTTAAAGACAAGGTACGCAAAGACCTCCACGAAGAAATCCAGGAACCAATTTCCGGCATCCGGCACAATACCCTGCGAACCGAAGCGTTAACTGCTTTAATCACCTTAGGTATAACCCGAAGTGCGGCCGAGAAAAGTGTGGATACGGTCCTGAAAAGATCAGGAAATACGATTACTTTGGAGGATTTAGTGAAACAAGCACTCAAAAACGCCTGAGTCACGCCCAGACCTTGAACCGATTGAAATTACCTGCAGCCATTGCACATTTCCTGCTAACGGTGGGTTCTACCGTTCTTAGCATTGAGGTAAGTGCATTAGAATTTCAGCAGCAGGATACTACCCGGCAGCAATCGTACCGGCCCAGCCGCAGGCCAACGTTTCAGTTACGCGACCGCTATGGCGATCCCTTTTCCAATACCACCACGGTTTCGCCCCTGTTCCTGAAAGACCCCACCAAGGTTAACTACGATATTGAACTGGACTCGGGCCTGAACTACACCATTTACGAAAAGGTGGGCAACCTTAATTACCGGCCTGTAACTACCATGTCGTTTGAAGAGTTTAACGCATACCAGGACCGGCAATTGTTAAAAAGTTACTGGCAGGGAAAATCGCGAAGCCAGGATGGCGAAAGTCCGGTTAGCGGCCGTGGGTTTGTGCCCAAGATATTCATAAGCCCGGTGCTCGATCGTATTTTTGGCGGCAGTTATGTTGAACTGGTGCCGCGCGGTTTTGTTACACTTGATTTTGGCGCATCGTTTCAACGGATAAACAATCCCAACATACCCATCCGCCAGCAGCGCAATGGCGGCTTTGAGTTCGACCAGCAGATTAACATGAGCGTAATCGGCAAGGTGGGCGAAAAACTTGCCGTAAGCGCCAACTTCGATAACAACAACTCCTTCGACTTTCAGAACAACATGAAAGTTGAATACACCGGTTTTAAAGAAGACATTCTTAAAAAACTCGAGATCGGTAACGTGAGCCTGCCGCTGAACAATTCGCTTATTCAGGGGTCGCAAAATCTTTTTGGTGTTAAAGCCCAATTGCAGTTTGGTAAAATGTACGTCACTACCATCGCCTCAACCCAGCGTGGCAAGGTATCGTCTATCGATATACCCGGTGGCAACCAGGGCCAGGGGCGGCCCTTCGAAATCATTGCATCCAACTATGACGAAAACAGGAATTTTTTCCTCGGCCACTTCTTCCGCGACAATTATGAAGAGTGGCTCAAAAACCCGCCACAGATTTACTCGGGTGTGAACATTACCCGTGTAGAAGTTTACCTGCTCAACAGGAATAACGATACGCAAACCCTGCGCAACATTGTAGGCCTGATGGATCTGGGTGAAGGCGTGCGGGTATATAACGCCAACGTACAGGCGCGTGTGCCGGGGCCAAACGTTAACACCGCTAATGACCTGAGCCAGGTTTTTACGCTGGCCGGTGCCGACCGTGATGCCCAGGCCATCAACAACATTCTTGAAAACGTACTTTACGGGCCGGGCGCGTTGGTTAACGGAACGGACTACGAAAAAATAACGAGCGCCCGAAGACTCAATCCAACCGAATTCACCTTTCACAAGCAACTGGGGTACATTACCCTGTTACGCAAACTGCAAAACGATGAAGCGCTGGCAGTGGCTTACGAATACACCTACAACGGGCGCACTTATAAAGTGGGCGAACTATCCGAAGACTATGCCAGCCGGCCCGACAATGAGGTGCTGTTCCTGAAACTCCTCCGGCCACGCAAAATTGCCATTCGCGATGCCCAGCAGCGCATTATCCCCACTTGGGACCTGATGATGAAAAATATTTACACCTTAAATGTATCGCAGCTATCACGCGAAGGATTCCAGTTGCGCATCATCTACCGGGATGATCGCACCGGAATTGATAACCCCCAGCTCCAGGAAGGCGTGAACGTCCGCAACCGGCAACTTATTGAAATCTTCGGCCTTGACCGGCTTAACCCCGTTAACGACATGCAGCGTGACGGTAACTTCGATTTTGTGGAAGGCCTTACCATCAACGTACAAAACGGCATGATCATTTTCCCGTTTGTTGAACCCTTCAACACCGCCCTGCGAAAAGCGTTTGCCGGTGAACCCCAAGAAGACTTCCTCATCAACAAATACGTGTACGATACCCTGTACCGAACCACCAAGGCCGATGCCGAATTGCTCACCACTAAAAATAAATTCTTCCTTAAAGGAACCTACGTTGCCGGGTCATCCAAAGAAATACTTATCCCCGGTTTTGGCGTATCGCAGGGATCGGTACGGGTATATGCCGGAGGAACACCGTTGATGGAGGGTGTTGATTATACCGTTGATTATACCTTCGGGCGCGTTACCATACTAAACGATGCCATCCTTAACTCCGGTAAAAACATAAGCGTACAGTATGAACAGGCCGATCCGTTTGCCTTTCAAACCCGCTCGCTGCTCGGCACCCGGTTCGATTACAAACTGAATGATGATGTGAACTTTGGATCTACGCTGCTGTATTATAATGAGCGACCCCTGATAAGCCGTAACCTGATAGGCACCGAACCGGCCCGCAACCTGCAGTATGGGTTCGATTTTAACGTGCGCAAGGAAAGCCGACTGCTTACCAAAATGGTTGATGCCCTGCCCGGAATTGAAACGAAAGAAAAATCGAGCATAAACTGGAGCGGTGAGTTTGCACAACTGCTTCCGGGCACATCCAACAAAGTTGGCGGAGAAGGCACCGGGTACATTGATGATTTTGAAAATACCGCCACACCCTTTTCATTAATGAACCCGGCAAGCTGGAAACTTGCCGCCACCCCGCGCACCACCGACAACCGGTACGACCCGAGCAACGGGGCGCTAAACGATATTCGGGCCGGATTTAAACGGGCAAAGCTGGCCTGGTATATTGTGGATAACCAGTTTTACCGCGATGGCGGGCAGTTTAAACCACCCAATATTTCAAGCTCCGATTTGCAGAATCATTATGTACGCGCTGTAGGCCCGCAGGAAATTTTTCCCTTCCGCAACCTGACCCAGGGAAATTTTTTCGAAACGGTGTTTGATGTAGCCTACTACCCCACCGAACGCGGGCCCTTTAATTACGATACACAAAACATAAATCCCGCCACCGGTGATTTTACCAACCCGGCCGACCGCTGGGCCGGCATAACTACGGCCATCCGCACCGAAGTGGATTTTGACAAAGCCAATATTGAGTACGTTGAATTCTGGCTGCTCGATCCGTTCATTAACTACTCCGAAAACGGTAAAATCATTGACGGCAAGTTCAACGATTTCAATACTACTGGTGGAAAGCTTGTTTTTCACCTGGGCAGCATTAGCGAAGACATTATGCGCGATGGAAAACACGCCTTTGAAAACGGGCTGCCGCCCGATGGCGATGTAACCAAAGCAGCTGAAAACAATTGGGGATTTGTTACCAACTCGCAATACATTACCAACGCATTCGATAATTCAACATCATCGCGAAACAACCAGGATGTAGGGCTTGACGGGGTGCGGAACGACCTGGAGGCCGTTAAATTTCAAAGCTTCCTCAATGATGCGGCAGGCATACTCAATCCTGATCCGCTTACCGCCCTTCAGGCCGACCCCTCAACCGATAATTTTACCTACTTCTTCGGAAGCGAACTGGATGCAAAAAATGCCAAGGTACTGGAACGCTACAAAAACTTTAACGGCACCGATGGCAACACGCCCATTACCGGCAATACCGACATCGCACGTTTTGGAAGCCCGTATCCGGATAATGAAGACTTAAATGCCGACAATACGCTCAGCGAACTGGAAGAGTATTACGAATACAGCATTGACCTGAAACCGGGTCAGCTCGAAATCGGCAAAAAATATATTGTTGATAAGATCACGACAACAGCCACCGGGGGGTCCGACCTGGTAACCTGGTATCTCATCCGGATACCTGTTCGGAACTTCGAAGGGCGGTTTGGAAACATCGAAGGTTTTAAGTCCATCCGCTATGCACGCATGGTGCTCACCAACTTTCAGCAGCCCGTAGTGTTGCGTTTTGCCAACTTCAGGATGATCGGCAGCCGGTGGAGAAGGTACCTGGCCAGCCTGGAGGAAGGCGGGCTTGTACCCGACCGCGAACCCGATTTCGACAACTTTACCATATCGGTGGTGAACATCGAAGAAAATGCAGCCCCTGATCCGAGCGGAAATAAATCACCGTATAAAGTGCCTCCCGGAATCAAGCGCGACCGTGACAACACTTCATCCGTTCCGCGACAACTTAATGAACAGTCCATACAGGTTTGTATTGATAACCTGAAGGACGGTGATGCCCGCGCCATTTACAAAAACGTGGAGATGGATTTCTTCAATTATGGCCGTATTAAAATGTTTGTGCACGCCAACAGCGAATCGGATGATGACGACATGGTGGTATTTATGCGCCTGGGTACGGATTTCGACCAGAACTATTATGAAGTTGAGTTGCCGCTGAAAATCACCAAACCGGCCAACACACAGGACCCGCGCGCCATTTGGCCGGAAGAAAACGAGTTTGATTTCGACCTTAATAACCTGTATGCCCTTAAGGCCGAACGCGACCGGGTAAAATTCCCGCTACCGGTAGCCTACCCGCTGGAAGGCCCGCGCATCATCGGCCGGCACGGTTACCGCATTGTGGGCCGGCCCGACCTGAGCAGCGTGCGCACCATTATGATTGGCGTGCGCAACCCCCGAACCTCCGACAAGCGATCACACTCTGTTTGCATCTGGGCCAACGAATTGCGGTTAACTGATTTCGACCGCACCGCGGGATGGGCCGTTAACACCGCCTTGGGTGTAAAACTTGCCGACTTTGCAACGGTTTCTACCTCGCTGCGCTATACCACGTTCGGATTTGGAAGCGTTAGTTCGAAAATCAGCGAGCGAACCCGCGAAGAGACAACCGCATTCGATATCACCTCCAGCATCAATGTGGATAAACTGCTGCCGGGAAATCATGGCATTGTTATCCCGCTGCTGCTGAGTTACCAGACAACCAACATCAACCCGAATTACGATCCAGCCAACCCTGACCAGCGCCTGGATGCGGCCTTAAAATCATTTTCGTCAGATGCCGAGCGAAACGCTTACCTCAACATCATCCGCGACCGTGAAGAGCGCAGGGCCATAAACTTTACCAACGTGCGAAAAACAAAAGTGCGGCCCGATGCCCGCTCAAACCTGTGGGATATTGAAAATTTTTCGTTCAGCTACCGGTACAGCGAAGTTACCCGCAGGAATTTTACCATTGCCGATTTCCTGAAACAGGATTATGGCGGTTCTATTGCTTACAACTTTGCCCCGAAAGGCGCAGGGATTGAACCCTTTAAAAAATCGGAAGGATTAAAATCGCCTTACCTGAAGTTCATAAAAGACTTTAATTTCAGTTTACTGCCTTCAAACGTGGCCGTACGGGGCGACCTGGACCGATCATTCTCGCGCACCATCTACCGCAATTCCCTTTCTGATTCCGAGCCAAACTACCTGAAGTATTTTACCTTCAACAGGATGTATAACATGCAGTGGAACCTGTCAAAAGGCCTGTCGCTTACCTATGCTGCACGTGCCAATGCCATTATTGACGAACCCGAAGGCGACATTAACACCAAAGAAAAGCGCGACAGCCTGATGACCAACCTGAAACGTTTCGGGCGGATGAAAAATTTTGACCAAAGTATAACCGTTAACTACACCATACCCCTCGATAAATTCCCGGTAACCGACTGGGTGGGTGCTGACTACCGGTACCAGGTTAACTACAACTGGAAAGCCGGCCCGTTTAACAAACCCGATAACCTGGTTAAACCGGGTGAGCAGGATTTGCCCGACAGCCTGGATTTTAAAAATACCATCCAGAACAACCGCGAACAGACCCTTACCGGACGCATCGACCTGGTAAAACTGTATAACAAAATCGGGTTCCTGAAAAAAATCAACACGCCACCCAAACCCCCGGTGCGCCAGCCGGCCCAGCCCGATACAACCAAAACCACCCCACCATTGGTTAAGGGGTTTCTGCGGTTGCTTATGTCATTGCGATCAATAAACGGAACGTATTCACTCATTGAAGGAACCATATTGCCGGGCTTCGAACCCACCGCACGATTTCTGGGTATGGACCGGGAGTGGAACGCCCCGGGTTGGGGATTTGTGTTCGGAAGCCAGGATCCGGACATCCGGTTCAAATCGGCACAAAACGGGTGGCTCACGACCAGCACCTCACTTACTGCTCCGTTTACGCAATCCGTAACTCGTACCATCAGCGCCCGTGCCAACATTGAGCCGTCACCCGATTTAAAAGTTCAGCTTGATATAAAGAAAGACGTCACCGATGCCTACCAGGAAATATTCCGGTATGATAACGTTATGAATGACTACGTGTCGTTAAATCCCAGCCGTACGGGCAGCTATAAAATTTCAACCATTGCCATAAAAACAGCGTTTCGATCCGACAACAACGAACTGGTATCTTCCACTTTTAAACAGTTTGAACAAAACCTGGACGATATTACCAACCGGTTCAGGGCAATTACCGGCAATGAATATGACACCGTAGGACAGGATGTAGTAATCCCGGCATTTATCGCAACCTACACCGGCAAGGATGTAAACAACGTTAGCCTTAGCCCCTTTCCTAAAAACCCGCTGCCCAACTGGCGACTGGATTATACCGGGCTTACCAAAATAAAAAGCATAGGCGATAAGTTTCAATCCGTAACCATTTCGCATGCTTACATGGCATCGTATTCGGTAATGAATTACTCCAACTCACTGCAATACGGAGGCATTGATACGGTTGGCATAAACGTGCCGATAGAAAGATACAACAACGGGATATTTTCTTACCCGAATGCCAGCGGCCAGATCATCCCGATTTACGTCATCAGCCAGGTGATGATTTCGGAGCAGTTTGCACCATTGATTGGAATAAACCTGCGCACCAAAAGCCGGCTAACGGCCCGTGCTGAATATAAAACCAAACGCGACCTGGCCCTTAACATTTCCAATGCACAGATAACAGAAGTGAACACCAAGGATGTATCGGTCGAAATCGGGTACACCAAAAACAACATGAGGCTTCCGTTCAAAGCAGAAGGCCGCACCATTGTGCTTAAGAACGATGTAACCTTCCGGTTAAACCTTACCATATCGGATCAATCCACCATCCAACGAAAAATAAACGACCTGAATGTGCTGACCAACGGCAACATTAATTTCCAGTTACGGCCCAACATCAGCTACGTGGTTAACCAGAAGTTAAACATCCAGGCTTACTTCGAGCGGACCATCAACGAACCCCAGGTTTCCAACTCGTTCCGCAGGGCTACCACCCGCTTTGGTTTCCAGGTAAGGTTCAGTCTTGCCCAATAATTCTGCCGCAGGCAGGCCCGCTATAGACAATTGTGTTAAATTTGAGGCTTTAATTTTAACCTTATGAACATACCTGCCGAACTGAAGTACACCAAAGACCACGAATGGATAAAACTTGAAGGCACAACGGCCACCGTAGGCATTACCGATTTTGCCCAGGGCGAACTGGGCGACATTGTTTACGTGGACATTACCACGGCTGGCCAGGAGGTAAACCAGCACGATGTTTTCGGAACCGTAGAGGCCGTGAAAACCGTATCGGATTTATATATGCCGGTAAGCGGCAAGGTAATTGAAGTAAACCCGGCCCTGGAAGCCAGCCCCGAAAAAGTAAATGCCGACCCCTATGGCGAAGGGTGGATGGTAAAGGTGGAAGTTAAAAATCCCGCGGATGTTGCTGCACTTCTTTCGGCCGAACAATACAAAGAACTAATTGGCAAGTAAACTGTTATTGGTTTGTACCTGTTGATAAACCGTTGTGATTGAATTACCGACCATTGCGCCACCTGCTAACCGCAAACCAAACTGGCTGCGGGTTAAGTTGCCTGTTGGGCCGGAGTATGCCAACGTGCGCAGGCTGGTGGATGAAAACAAACTGCACACCATTTGCGAAAGCGGCAATTGCCCTAACATGGGCGAATGCTGGGGTGCCGGAACGGCAACGTTTATGATTCTCGGCAACATCTGCACACGCAGCTGCACCTTCTGCGCAGTAGCCACCGGCAGGCCAACGGAATACGACACGGAAGAACCAAGGCGCGTTGCCGAAGCCATAAAACTGATGGGCGTAAAACACGCAGTTATCACCTCCGTAAACCGCGATGAACTTAAAGATCGCGGGGCCGAAATCTGGTATCAAACCGTTGTGGAAACGAAAAAACTCAGTCCGGCTACTACCATCGAAACACTTATACCCGATACCAAAGGAAACTGGGATGCCCTGTACCGCATGATTGATGGCGGCCAGGAAGTGGTGAGTCATAACATGGAAACCGTAGAGCGGTTATACCGCATGGTGCGGCCGCAGGCAAAGTATGAACGCAGCCTGGAGCAGATTAAACGCATACGGGCAGCGGGCAAACGCACCAAATCGGGCATCATGCTGGGTGTTGGCGAAACCAAAGAAGAAGTATTCAAAGCCATGGACGACCTGATTGAGCATGGCCTGTTGATTTTAACCCTCGGCCAGTACCTGCAGCCCACCAAACTGCACCTTGAAGTAGCTGAATATATCCATCCCGATACTTTTGAGATGTACAAAGAAGAGGGTCTGAAACGCGGGCTTAAGTATGTAGAATCCGGGCCGCTGGTGCGCTCCAGCTACCATGCAGAACGACATGTAAACGTGCCGTTGGATTAACCGGTTTAACTGCCTTCTAAAAATTCAATATCCCCCTGATCTTTGGGCCTGTTAGTGGCTTTCTTTTCTTTCAGCAAACCCTTTCGCTCTAAAACTTTAAAGTTAAGACCTTTAAAGGCTCCGACATCAGCACGTTCATAGCAGGCATCAAAATCATATTCTTTAAATGTTCTAAGCGCTTTAAGTGGCTCAACAACAAAACCTGTTGAACCCAACCTGAACTCTGAGAAACCCGGAATAAGTTCAAATTTGGTAATTTAATCAAGCCCTTCTATACCATGTCGGGCAAGCGCAGTTTTAAGTTTATTGATGTTCCCGGGTGTGTACTTAATCCATAAGTCAAGATCGTTGGTTGCCCGCACAAAACCATGAAAGGCCATGGCAAAATCGCCCACCAGTAAATATTTTACACCCAACTCCTCCAGTGTTTTTAAGAAAGAGTACACTTCGTCATCGTTCAGGTCAATCGGGGCCATTAGCGTATGCTGTGGATTTGCATTATAAAAAGAAACAGCCACACGGTTTACCGCAGAAAACAGGTTCAATCGCTCTTGTACCGTAGCCGCCTGTATACTTTAAAAGTACAAAAACCTTTTTAAAAACACGGTTTTACCGTTTTTACGAAAGTTTTTTAAATCGGTATCGCCTGCCTTACATTTGTGGCACTTTTCAAAACCGATTTTAACCCATACCTGTTTATAGCGCATGAACTTTGATCCGACCTACACCGAAAAATTTGAATACCGCCATAACGGCCCGGATGCCCGGCAGATTAACGAAATGCTTACTGTCATCAACGCGTCATCGGTTGATGCCCTGATTGAGCAAACCATCCCGGCAAACATCCGGTTAACGAAAAAACTCAATCTTCCTGAAGCCAAGTCTGAAGCAGAATTTCTGAAAGACTTTAAACTACTGGCTTCCCGAAACAAGGTATTTAAATCGTACATCGGCATGGGTTACTACAATACCCACACGCCCACCGTAATCCTGCGCAACATCCTCGAAAACCCGGGCTGGTACACGGCCTATACTCCATACCAGGCCGAGATAGCCCAGGGGCGCCTCGAAGCGCTGATAAACTACCAGACCATGGTGATTGACCTTACCGGTATGCAAATCGCCAACGCTTCACTGCTCGATGAAGGTACGGCTGCGGCCGAAGCTATGCATTTGCTGCATGCTTCCGTTAAAGCATCGAAGAAAAATGCAGCTACTTTTTTTGTCGATAAAAATACTTTTCCGCAAACCATTGATGTACTCCGGACACGGTCAGCTCCGCTCGGCATTAACCTGGTGGTGGATGACGTAACCAACCTGGATGTTACCAATCCTGATTTGTTTGCTGTACTCCTTCAATACCCCGACAGCAACGGGGCTATTACCGATCACACAGCCTTTATACAGGCGGCCCACGAACACGATGTGTTTGTAGCCGTTGCCGCTGATTTGCTGGCGCTTACCTTATTAAAATCGCCAGGAGAAATGGGTGCTGATGTGGTGGTGGGATCCAGCCAGCGCTTTGGAATACCCATGGGCTTTGGCGGGCCCCACTCGGCTTACTTTGCTACAAAAGACGAATTCAAGCGCCAGATGCCGGGCCGTATCATCGGTGCATCCATTGATGCGCAGGGCAAACCGGGTTACCGCATGGCGCTGCAAACGCGTGAACAACACATACGAAGAGAAAAGGCTACATCAAATATTTGCACTGCCCAGGTGCTCCTTGCTGTAATGGCCGGCATGTATGCCGTTTACCATGGGCCGGAGGGCCTAAAGAAGATTGCCGGCCGTGTGCACGCGTTAGCCAACCGGTTGAATAATGAACTTAAAGCAGCAGGCTTAAAGCAGGTAAACAATCTTTTCTTCGATACATTAAAAGTTGAGGTAAAAAATAAAGAAGCCATCCGGAAGGAAGCCGAAAAACACGAAATAAACCTTCGCTACTTCGATGACAACCACATCGGCATTTCGCTGGACGAAACAACAACGGAAGATGATGTTGCTGAACTGCTTGAAATTCTGGGAGCACCTTCTCGCCCCACAGGAAACAGGGACGGGGCCATACCCCAATCCCTCCTCCGGACTACCCCCTTCATGACGCATCCTGTATTCAACTCGCACCATGCCGAACATGAAATGCTGCGGTACATCAAGAAACTGGAGAACAAAGATCTTTCCATGGTACACTCCATGATTTCGCTCGGCTCCTGCACCATGAAACTTAATGCAACAACGGAAATGATCCCGGTAACCTGGCCCGAATTCGGCAACATGCACCCGTTTGCCCCGGCCGCCCAGGCAACTGGGTATCAGCAACTGATAACCGATTTGGAAGCCTGGCTGGCTGAGATTACCGGCTTTACCGGGGTTTCCCTTCAGCCCAACAGCGGG
>JAGUUF010000029.1 GCA_020063545.1 Cytophagales bacterium | reverse complement strand
TTGTTGATGGTGTACGAGGCTTCAAATCCTTTTTTGAGCGTACCTAAATGAAACCAGGCGTCCTGGTTAATCCAAACACCCTGGTCTTCTTTTAACGGACTGACAATCTGTTGTAACCTGTTGATGCGGTCTTCAGGCCGCAGCGAAAGCTGGTCATAGCGCGGCTCAATGTTTCGCACCTTTGGGAAAACCCATATCTGCAGAAAGTTCACCTTCCTGTCTTTGTTTTTGTTGTACTCGCTGTGGTAAACGCCTGTACCGGCACTCATTATCTGCACATCGTTTTGTTTTATCACAGTTACATTCCCCATGCTGTCTTTGTGCTCCAGATCGCCATAAAGGGGTATGGATATAATCTCCATGTTATCGTGCGGGTGGCGGCCAAAGCCCATACCGCCTTCTACGAAATCGTCATTCAAAACGCGCAAGGCGCCAAAATTCATCCTTTCCGGGTTATAATAGTGGGCGAAACTGAACGTGTGGTTAGTGTCGAGCCAGCCGTGATTGGCGTGGCCGCGCGTATCGGCTTTATGCAAAACGGTTTTCATCAGTTCCAGAAGTTAAGGTTTAAACAAAGTTATATACAATTGTTGTATATACAACTATTTCAGGCGAATGGTTCCTGAAGGGCCTACCAGGGTATTTCTTTTCTGTCGCGGAAAAACCGGCCGGTCGGCAGGTTGGCCGATGTGGCCAGCCACACTGCCGTGTCAGCCCCTTGCGCCACCGTTCGGGGTGCCGAGCGACCTCCCATCTCGGTTCGCACCCAGCCGGGGCAATAGGCATTAACGGAAATCTTTTGCGTGGCCAGTTCGTACGCCAGGTGGCGGGTTAAGGCATTGAGTGCCGATTTGCTGATACAGTAAGCAGGCGACCACCCGCCAACCGGGTCTGTCATGCTGCCTCCGCCACTGGATGTATTAATGATTCTACCGCCCGGAGGGATGAACGGCCGGAAGTGCCGCACCATTTGCAGCGGGCCGAATACATTGGTGCGCATGGTTTTGTGGAATACTTCGGCTGTTCCGGTAACGATTGATTGATCCTCGCGAAGCAGCACAGCGGCATTGTTAATGAGCACATCCAGTTTGTGGTACGTGTTCTGAAATTTTTGTACGGCCTGTTGAATACTTGCTTCAATGCTTACATCAAGTTGCAGAAGACTGACATCAAGGCCTTCGGCTTTCAGGTTGGCGACCGCTGCCTCACCTTTAAGGGGATCGCGGGCAGTTGCTATTACCTGATTACCCAGCGCAGCCAACTGCCGAACAACTTCAAAACCGATACCTTTGTTGGCCCCCGTAACCAATATTGTTTTGGGATTCATTTTTGGTGTTGTGCTAATCTAGGATCCATTTGACGGACTGAATGCATTCCTGGCGCAAGCAGGTTCATTTGCATCCGCCTGAGCGGCCGTCAACCCGAACAACCTGTGCATCATCATTCGCAAAAATCAAAAAAAGGAGTCTGGTCAAACTCAGCCCAATCGCCTTCCAGCAAGCATTGCTTCTCCCCGTTTTCGGTTTCACTAATTCTGACTTTTGATGCAATTCTCAGTTCACCGTTCGCATACGTCCAAATCGTACGGATAAACGCTTCGGTATTATCACCATCCGCTGTTTGCTCTTCTTTTCGAAACACCACTGGTTTTCCGTTTACCCATTCAAGGGTACCCGATTCATACCACGCCCCGCCAAAACCTCCTTTGTTATAATACGTTAGCTGTTTATTCTTTTCATCGATCGAAAGGGTTGAGTATTCACTCAGGACTTCGTTAAAATTCCAGCTCCTGGTTTTCGGATCGTACAAATAATAATCGGACCATACATTGGACACCCCCGTGATGCGAATAAACGATACGTCTGCATAGCCGTCAAAATTCATATCCTGAAACGAGAACAGTGCTTCCGGAGTATCGGTATAATATCCTTCGTCCAGGTTCAGGTCTTCGCTCAACTCAACTTCCAGCAAAACGGGCCCCGATTCTACCGACAAAATTCGCGCCTTCCGATCGGGGTAATGTAGTTGTAAAGAATAAACCTGGTTATCCTTTACGGGGTAATCAAAAAAGTAAATACCGTAGTCGGAATTGTGGAGTTCTTCCTGAGCAAGCGTATCATCCTGCTCCACCGCAACCTGTTGCTCAGGTGAAGGTTTGCAGGCAGCTACCGAAATGGAAATAATGAGCATCCACTTATTCACCTCTCAAAATAATAAAAAATGTGCGGCTGTATAATATTGGCTTCGTTACGTTTATGTTAACCCGCTACTGCACCAAGTTAAAAGTAAAGTGGCATTACAAAAATCCGCTTCCTCAGTGGAAGATCTATTTCTGCTCCACGAGCTGCAACAATATCAACCCAATTAACCGGGTTTAGAGACCGTTATCTGTATTAAATTTCATTATTAAACGCATAAATAATCCTTATTGAAGCCCATAAGATTTATTGACAAAAATCGATTTTGAGATAATCAAACCAGAAAAAGTAATAATGCCTTGCGATTTATCCGTATGGTAAACCGGCACCCTTAGTAACCTTTAATGGTTCAGTTGCGTTCAGAATGTAATTTATGAACAGAGTGCTGCTCTTCCATATTGCTACCTATATCCTCGCATTCAGCCTTTTAGCTCAGCCTGTTTGCAATTCGTTTATTTTTTCTCCAACTGCCGAGCAGCTGGAAGAAACTTCGAAAGCAGAAGAAATGACAGAAGTCATTAGCCAGCGCAGGCAAAAAGAAATAACGCACAAATCCATCATTCCGCCTGTTAAAAAAACATGGCGGACTGTAACGTTTAAGCATACACTCCCACAATTAATCTATTCAGCGACTAAAAGATTTCTGGTTCTTCAGGTTTTTCGTTTGTAGTCGCTCAATCTCCAAACTTTAATGTGAACGGTTTACCGTTTTAATCCCGATTCGTTTTAAGTACTCTCTGGCAAAAACGATGGCAGGTGATAATACATTATTCTTTAACCATATAACTAACAAACTTATGAAAGTAAGGTATAAAATATCTATGCTGGAATACGCCAAAATTATTATTGGCAAAGTTGCGTTTGACCGGCAACTGCTTCTAAAGGAATTCCAAAAATTACAAGCCCGGCTAGCCGATGCTGAACGCATTGAGTTACATAAATGGATGAAACAACACGGCTACTTACCCGAAGCGCTCTCTGTAACCCGATAACTAAATAACAGCAATTATGGAAAATTATTGGAGTTGGGCAGGATTTATCGTGTTAATCCTTTTTTTGCTTGTTCTCGACCTGGGCGTTTTTCACCGGAAAGCCAAGGAAATTTCAGTTCGAAACGCTTTATGGTGGACAGCCTTCTGGGTTACATTGGCCTTTATCTTCAACGGTTTCATCTACTATGTTTACGGGCAGGATAAGGCCTTTGAATTTTTTACCGGGTTTCTCATTGAAAAATCACTGAGTGTTGATAACATTTTCGTTATCATTTTAATCTTCGGTTACTTTCAGGTACCTGCGGCCTATCAGCACAAAGTACTTTTCTGGGGAATTCTCGGGGCCTTGGTTATGCGATGCGGCTTTATCTTTGCCGGAATTGAACTGATTCATCAGTTTCACTTTCTTATTTATCTCTTTGGTGCATTTCTAATAGTTACCGGCATTCGCATGATCATGCATCGCGATGAGCATTTTGAACCCGAACGCAATCCGGTGGTGCGCTTTACAAAAAAATGGTTTCGGCTGACACCCGAATACAATAAGGATAAGTTCTTTGTGATGCGGAATGGACTGTGGTATGCCACTCCGCTATTCCTGGTCGTGGTGTTGATTGAATTTACCGATTTGATTTTCGCGGTTGACAGCATACCGGCAATCCTGGCCGTGTCAAAAGATCCTTTTATTGCTTATACATCCAACGTATTTGCCATCCTGGGCCTTCGATCGCTCTACTTTGCGCTTGCCGGTATTGAACGGTATTTTGCTTACCTGAAATACGGCCTGGCTGTTATCCTGGTGTTCGTTGGCTTGAAGATGAGCCTCTCCGATTTCATTACTATTCCAATTGAAATCTCGTTGGCGTTTATCGTACTCATGCTCTCGTTGGCTGTGCTGGCCTCCATGGTATTGCAACCGATTAAGACCCCAGGCAAACCTTCAATGCAATGAGTCCGATAAATTTAAAGGTTCCGTAGGGCTTACCTGATTAACCTTTGCGCGCTTTTCCTACAGATGGTGTCGATTAGGGTTTGCAGGCGGCTAACGACATTGAAATAATGAGCATCCACTTATTCACTCCTCAAAATAGTAAAAAATGTGGGGCTGTGTAATATTGGTTTCGTTACGTTTATGTTAATACGCTACTGCACCAATTTAAAATTAAATGCGCCATTTTTTGTGGCACTCCATACCCTTAGCCAAATCGGTAATACCGCTTCGGAACCCCGCGCATTGGTAATGTCGCCCAGGTCAAGGATATTTTGATCCTTCCAGCCAAATTCGTTGAGCAGCGATTTTACCTTTGCTTTTGCACCGGCATCATTTCCGCAAATAAAATTGGTATGGTCTCCTCCTCCAATCATATTGGGGTTAACCATGAGCCCGCACCACATGGTGTTGAGTGTTTTTACAACCTTTGCTTTCGGAAATGTTTTTTGAATTTCTTCGCCCAGTGAATAGGTGTTGGACAGTGCAGGAATTAATGAAGGCGGCATGCCCTTGCTGAAATCAAGCGGGTTAGAAACATCCACAATAATTTTTTCGTCTATGGCACTGCCCGCGGCTTTTAACGCATCAATAGAAGCCTCTCCTTTTGTGCAGTTAAAAATGATTTCACCAAACATTGCAGCTTCAGCAAATGTGCCGTTGCTTGCACCGGTTTTATGTTTGGCTACAAAGGCCAGGGCTTTTTCGTTGGTTATGCTGCGTGAGCCCATCATTACCAGGTGCCCCAATTCGATTAATCGTGAACCGATGGTATCGCCCACCATGCCGGTTCCAAATACCGCTATTTTCATTTTTATAGTTTTTAGAGTTATTTACTATCAAAAGTATAGTTTTGCAGGGATCAGTTGCAATAGGGTGTCATGGAGAACAGGCACTATCCATCTTGACGGAATTAGGAAATTGACGCTGAAAAAAGAAAAACGCTATTCAATATTTTTATGAAAATTAATGACGAACAGTATAAGTTTATCATCGATGGTGAAGATTACCACTGTGCGTTGGACATTACGTCTGCCTTTATCGGAGGAAAATGGAAAGCGGTTGTGCTGTGGTATCTGCGAAAAGACAAAAAACGATTCAGTGAACTGAAAGACGTTATCCCCGACATTACCGACAAAATGCTTTCGTTGCAACTGCGGTCACTCGAAGATGACGGCCTGGCAACCCGGACCGTTTACCCGGAGGTACCCCCGCGGGTTGAGTATAAACTAACAAAGGAAGGAAAATCTTTATTACCCGTGCTGGAAGCGATGGCAGAATGGGGGCGAACAAAGGCAAAAAAAGATGGTAAAATGGTGAAAGTTGAACACGTGATAACCAGGTAAAATACGACAGCGATGCAAAGGATTCTGATTGTGATGACGCTTCTTCTTCACGGAGTAACAGCTTGCAACCAAAAGCAAGAAAAAAATGAAGCATACTTCATTGCGTTATCCCAACAATTTGCGCGTGCCGTGGCTGAGAACAAGGGAGAAGTCTTTTTTTCCCGAATAGCACTCTCCGATTGTTTCTATTTGGATAAATCTGGGCATTATCAGGATTATGAGAGCCTATACAACTGGTATGCGGACGATACAACAGCCTACGAATTTATTACCCCGTTTAATTACAGGGTACTGCGCCAGGAAAACACCGTTTACGTAGCGTATACCGAGGCTGTGAAAAAGCGGTATTCGACTCAGGTTGATTCAACCCGCTACATTGAAATTTATTCCATGCGTAACAACACCTGGAAATTGGGTGCCCTCATCGCGCAGGGTACTCAACAATAAAAACATGATAAACAGAAAGCCAGTGTAAGGTCCTTTGCTCCTACTGCCCGATAAAATACAGCATGGCTTAAAATTGACTTGAGGCCGGGCGAACGCCTATTCTACATGTTACAATTATGGAGGCGAAATTTTAAAGCCGCTCTGCTTTAACACCTTATTCAACTGCCCGGAAAACTCAACAGCATGCTCACCATCACCGTGGATGCAGATGGTGTCAGCCCTGATCGGGATAGTTTCACCAGTTATTGCTTCAACTGAATTGCTGATTAGTATTTCAATTACCTGCTTTACCGCATCCTCACTTTTCTCAATTAATGCTTTCGCGTGATTTCGCGGTGTTAATGTTCCGTCTGCCTGATAGGTACGATCGGCAAAAACTTCGTTCATGGTTTTCAGGCCAAGAGCTTTAGCTTCGGCAATCATTACACTTCCGCTCAGTCCATAATAAATTAAATCAGGATTGAAATCTCTCACCGCCTGGGCGATAATGTGACTCATCGCTTTGTCCTTTGCGGCCATGTTGTACAAAGCCCCGTGTGGCTTTACATGATGAAAGTTTGCGTGCTTTTCCTTACAGATGGTATTGATTATAACCAGCTGATCCCACACCAGTTTGTACAGTGCTTCACGTGAAAGATTTACGGGGGCACGACCAAAATTTGGTTTATCGGCAAAACCCGGATGGGCGCCAATGGCTACGTGATGGTGTAAACATAAATCGATTGTTTTGCGTATGGTTTCCGCATCGCCAGCATGGTAGCCGCAGGCAATGTTGGCGCTGCTGATGTACGGCATAATATCCGCATCGTTCGGCATGCCTTCGCCCATATCGCAATTCAGGTCGATAGTCATTAATGATTTGTTTTGCTCCTGGGCCGCATGGCCCCGTATGCTCGGTCACCGCTGAATTCTATCCGCACATATCCCTTCCAGACCAAAGATAGAATTAGGCGTTGCCCAAGCATACTGAAAATATACGCCTATAAAAACACTAAATACTCTTTTAACATCAACTTACAAGCATATTGAAGTCGACTTAAACTCTGCTCCTGTTTCAACAACAAATCTTCAGCCTCCTCTATATCCACAAAGGAAAAAGAAATTTTTTCAGCTGGGCTGCACTGAACCAACCGCGACCGGTCGGCAGCAATTACCTGTGCCACTCTCGGATAGCCTCCTGTGGTTTGATGATCGGCCATTAAGGCTATAAGCTCACCATTAGGTAACACTTGTATCGTGCCGAACGAAACAGCTGTTGAAAGTAATTCCTGTTTTTTTGATTGTTTCAATGCCGTTCCCTCCAGCCTATAACCCATCCGGTCGCTTTGTCTGCTGATGATAAAACTTCGCTTTAAAAAATCCTTCTGCGATTTCTTTGTTAACCAATCAAATTCATTTCCTTCAATACACCTTACATTGGTTTGTGAGGGCACAGACCCCTCATAAAATTCGGTAACATTTGCCCGCCAGGGGAATACTTTTATTGCGGAGTTATTAATCTGCCTTCTGAAAGACAGCCTGTCCCCCTTTTTTAAAAATCTTCCTTCCACTCCGCCAACGTTGGCTTTTTTATTCGTGCTGTAGCTGCCAAGCCATTCGGTGAGTCCAAACCCACCGTGAACAGCAAGGTAACACCATGCGCTATGTTTCACCTTTGTAAATTTCAATTCGCTGCCGGACGCTACAAGAACCGGCTGGTTTATTGGAATATTTCTGCCATTCAGCTTTGGTGTGAAGTCGGCACCGGTTAGTGCTACTAAGGCCGGTTTATCAAAACGAAATGTTGAAGCGGGGAAACCCATTTCAACAACTGCTTCATTTAACGCATTCCCAACCAACGCATTGGCGACTTTCATGGCGCATAAATCCATGGCGCCATTCGGATTTATTCCCAAATGCTGAAACCCAAACCGTCCTTCATCCTGAATGGAATCCGCAATACCCGCTTTTATCACTTCAATGCTCATGATGCAAGCAGGGTAAAACTTTTTTGATTAAATGAATCAAATTCTTCTTTGGAAACAGAATAGAACTTCACTTCATCACCGGGCTGAAACAATACTGGATTTTCATTATGTGAATCAAATAGTTTTACCGGTGTGCGCCCGATAATGTTCCAGCCACCCGGTGAATCGAGCGGATAGATACCGGTTTGATTGCCTGCAATACCCACACTGCCGGCAGGTACATGCTTACGCGGAGAAGGTAATCTTGGCGTAGCAATTTTTTCATCCACGATAGCCATGTACGCAAAGCCGGGTAAAAATCCCAACATAAACACGCGATAGGTTTGAGCGGTATGTAGTTCAATCACCTGATCAATGGAAAGTTTTTTTGATTTCGAAAGCAATTTCAAGTCCAATCCAAAAACCGGATCGTAACACACGGGTATAGAAAGTTTTCTGGCCGCACCAACAACCGCATCATCACATCGAGTGATCGCATCCTCCAACCGCCTCCTGATCCATTCAAAAGCCAAATGACTGATCGTTCTGATTTTGTTCAAATCGTACACAACCGTGAGTGACCCGTATGCGGGAATCAGATCCACCCAAAATGAATCGGGCTGCCTCCGAAGGTAATTATACAGGCTGAACACCCTGTGATTTAGACCTATATCCAATTCATTACCAAAATAAATTGTAACGGCATTTTCGCTAACCGGATATATGGACATAGAATTAATCAAAGGATCGCATGTTTTGTCTTATCCACGCAATTTATCCAGCAACCGGTTGAGCTCCTGTGCCTCAGTTTTGGTCAGGTTTTTAAGAACTGACAGCCAGGCATCCGAGGCACGGTCAATTTTAGTCAGCAGGCTCAACCCTTTATCGGTAATGCTAATGTCAACCTGCCTGCGGTTGTTCTTACAGATTTCGCGTTTTACCAATCCTTTCAACCGGAGTTTTTCAACCAGGCGTGTGGCGTTACTGTTCTTATCTATCATGCGGCAGGTGATGTCGGCCAGCATCATGGGCCTGGGGTGGCTGCCTCTTAAAATCCGGAGAACATTAAACTGTTCGGGCGTTATATCAAATTCCTTCAGGAAGGCGGCATTTATATTATACAACCAACTTCCGGTAAACAAAATGTTTACGGCCGCCTTCTGAAATTCGCTTTGAAATTTTTCCTGTTTAACTTCACTTTCAATGGAAGGCATACTGTTTAATAAATTACTCATTCAAAATTACTACAATAGTTGTAGATACAATCGTTAACATGATCACGTTTACAGCCACCATACAGCGCTTCGACAAGAAAGGTGAAAAAACCGGCTGGAGTTATAT
>JAGUUF010000301.1 GCA_020063545.1 Cytophagales bacterium | reverse complement strand
TGATAAACTGATCGTCCTTATCGGTATTCACAAAATCAAGCGGAACCGGTGCTGACCAGGTACCGTCTTTCAGTTTCGTCATGTACAAATCCATGCCGCCTTTGTTAGGCAGAAATTTGTCAGAAGCAAAAATTAGTGTTTCACCATCGGCCATGATGCGCGGTGTTTGCGAGTTGCCGGTGTTGATGTGTGCGGGCAGTTCAGCAGGCTCGCCCCAGCGGCCGCCCGGACCTTTTTTTGAAACAAACAGTTTACAGCCCTCTGCCTTATTGAAATCCATTTTTTCGCAGCGCATAAAATAAATGGTGTTTCCGTCAGGCGTGAATGAGGGGCAGCCCTCGTGGCCCTTAGTGTTGATGGGCAGGTACATGTTTTCAAGTTCTCCCCACGAATTGGCTTTCAGGTTTCCCTGCCAGATGTCGTACCCGCCAACGCCACCGGATTTTATGGAGGTAATGTAAATGGTTTTGCCGTCAGCGCTAAGCGCGTACCCACGCATGTAGTTAAGCCGGTTATTGATGTGTTTGGGCATGGCCACAGGTTCTTTCCAGTCGCCACCCTGGCGCTGGGTGTAGAAAATGGTTAATTGGTTCGCCTCGGCATAATCGGAAACATAAATCAGGGTGCTTCCATCAAAACTGATAAACGGTGTCGATACATTAATAGCAGGGTGGTTAATCGTCATGGGCAGTTTTCGGATTTTTGCCTGCGAGAAGCATGCGGTCACCAGCAGACATCCGAACACGATTGCAGGGCAGCGTTTCATTCGTTCTAAAATTAATTAAATCTTAAAGCAAAATCATTGCCGCTTCTGCGGGTTTCTTTCCGCGCCAAATAGTAACTTGGCCATCCCGTTAACAGCGACATGATACAGGTTATTCCTTCCATAGCAATACGCAGGGGCCAGGTGGTAAAAATGCGCAAAGGCGATCCGGCCAGTGAAAAGGCGTATGGAGAAAACCCGCTTGATTTGGCCAAGCGGTTTGAAGACCACGGCATTGAAGTGGTGCATTTGGTTGATTTGGATGGTGCCGAGCGTGGCGCACCGGTTAACTACCACATTATTGAACAGATTGCCGGCTATACCGATCTGAAAATTGATTTTACCGGGGGAATTTCAACCGATGGCGATATCAGCAAAGCCTACGAAGCCGGTGCCGATTACATTACCGCATCAAGCGTTGCCATTGCCAACCCCGAGTTGTTTGCATCGTGGATAGTTTCGTTCGGGCGGGAAAAAATTACATTGGGTGCTGATGTTACCGATGTAACCACGAAAAAACTGCTCTTCAGGGGCTGGCAGAAAAAATCGGAGCTTACCCTGTTCGAACACCTCGATTACTTTTATGCACGGGGTTTAAAATATGTAAAGTCAACCGATGTATCGCGCGATGGTGTGCTGGAAGGCCCCGCGTTTGGTTTTTACCGGGAGATACGCGAACGCTTTCCGGAAATATGTGTGCTGGCCAGCGGGGGCGTACGGGGTATTGACGACATTAAGCAACTTAACGACATGGGCATCTTTGCCGTAATCTTCGGCAAGGCTTACTATGAAGGCATATTGAAGTTAAAGGATATTGAACACTTTATAGCTCAGTATAAAGTAAAGTCCTGAACCATTCGGGTTCGTTACAATTGTAACCAGTTGCTTGTACTTACGAGAGGTACACAATCAATTCAAACGTAATATCCAAATCGGTTTCGCCATCCAGCGAAGTGGAAGTACCTGATTTAACACCCGGCTGGTGTTTCAATAAAATACGGAATGATTTGCCCGTTACCTCTACATTGTCGGTTATCCATCGGGTTAAAAGCCCGAGCGGCCTGCCGTTGCTGTCCTCGTCAAGATAATGGATGTCGCCAACGGGAGTCGAGGGGTTGTCTTTGATATTCCCGGTACCGGCAGGCGTTGTAAACACACCGGAAGAAAAGCGAAAGAAAAACTGGTGCTCATCGGCTTCTTCTTCAATCTCGGCAGTAATGTTATACCCGTCATCACCCGGATCGAGCAATCCGTTAATCAGTTCAATGGACAGGTCGTAGGTTGTTGATTGGGTAAGCATAATGGGCCCGTCTGCTACAAGGCTCTGGGGGCCACTTCCATCCGGATCGGTTGCGGTAACGATCACCGTGCTGCCCGCTGTTACCGGTGTAAACGTTAACCTGACCTGGGTAATCAGTTCGGGCACGTCTTCTTTTGCAGGGTCATCATCACATCCGGAATGCACCAGTACAATGGCCAGCGAAATAACCAGGAAAGTTCGTGTCAGTAAATTCATAGCCTTTTCGTTAATGCAACATTGTTGCAATATAGGAATAATTCTAAACGCTCAAAAACTAAGTTTCAGCGAAAGGCCGATATTCCGCCCGGTTTCATCGGCAAAATAACGCATGCGGTTGGTGTATTCGCGGTAGGCGCTGTTTAGCAGGTTGGTTGCCCGCAGGCGGATATCCAGTTTGTATTTTCCGACCAGCTGTGAAATGCCTGCCTGAAAATTAAGCAGCAAATAGCCGGGCGGGGCTGCGGCAAAATCAAAGTTTCGGTTATCGTCTTCGAAGGGGTCTTCCTGTTGCGCGTAGGCATCCAGTATTTCATCAACCGTAACCACACGGGGCGCTCTCCGCTGCTCATCTACGAAAGTGGCAGTTGCTTCGGCTGTAAGGACGGGTCCCTTCTTTCCTGGCGGGTTTGACCATTCCAATCCGAGTTCATACCGGTTGGGGGGAATGTAGATCAGGTAATCGCTGTTTGTTCGGTCGGCTGAGCGCAATAGAGAAACGTTACCGGTGATGAACAGGTTTTTGGCAGCCTCAACCCTTCCGTACAGGTCAGCGCCAACGAAGGAGGCATTGGTTTGCGTGTAACGGAAATACGGGTAAACGCCCCGAACGGTTTGCGTAACCCCGGCAGGCCTGAGGTAAATGTAGTTGAAGATGTAGTTCGCATAACCGGAAAGTTCAGTGGTAAACCGGCCCTTTTTCATACTCCAGGTATTTACCCATTTCAGTGCTTTTTCGTTTTGGAAGTTCACCGTGTTCAAGTCGAGTACCTGACCGGTAGTTTCATCAAGCAGAAGGCCGTATTCAATAGCTGCGGCACTTTGGTGTACGCCAAAACTGTATAATTCCGAAACATGCGGAGGCCTCCATGAACTGGCCAGGTTGGTGGTGAAAGAGGCCCGATTTCGGAAATGCCGCGAGGCTCCGAAGGAGAAGCTGGCATTTCCAAGCGAATATGAACTGGTGTAGAGCCGGTTGGCAAAGTCAAAGCCGGCCACATCATAATACCGGTAATCGTAGCGCGTGCCGAAATCCACCGACCAATGCTCCAGGTTCAGCTTTCCGATGTAAAACAATCCACCTGAGTAATTGGTAAAATCAGGAATAAACGGGATACGCTGGGTACCGGGAATGTTATTGTTTACCTGGATTAGCGAGTTGATGCCGGCATTGGATGAATACTTCTTTGACGTATGCTGCTGCCACTCTACATCCAGTGTGTGCGTGAACAGATCGAGATCAATAGCGGGCAACCGGTTCAGCGATGATCTGCGAATATCAAATTCCTGCCGGGTGTTGTACTGAAAGCCGTATTGAAATTTAAAATCACCATAATCAGAGTGTACATGCCCTTTAACTTTTAACAGGTTGTGCGCCACCACCTGTCGTGGATTTTCAATGGTGTAGGTAAACGGTTGGGTAAACTGAGGAGGTTCCCGGTTCATGGCATTGCGTAAATCTTCCGTGCTGCTGGTGGAACTACCTTTCAGAATTCCAAGCTCGCTCTGAAAACGGCTGAAGAACACATCAATACCTTTTGTTTTTTTATGCAAGCCTGCTGCTACCGAAAAATTGAATTCGCTAAAGCCGGTGTTGCTGAGCATGTAACCTGGCGTGTGGGCATCGCCCGATTTTCTTCCCGTGCCCTGCACCCGCCACCCAAAACCTTTAAATTTTCCACTTCCTCCTTCCAGCAAACCGGAAATTGTTCCGGCCCTGCCGTTGGTTTGCCCTGCCAGGTTTACCTCTCCGCCAAAACTTTTTTCTTCGGGCAAATCTGCCGGATTAACGACAACCACACCGCCAAGGGCATCGGTACCATATTTAATGGCCGATGCATCTTTGATAACGATGATATTCGAAGCCATGAACGGGTCAATTTCAGGCGCATGCTCTGCACCCCATTGCTGGCCTTCCTGCCGGATGCCGTTATTTAATATGAGGATGCGCTGGCTGTGAAGTCCGTGAATAACAGGTTTAAAAATGGAAGGCCCCGTTTGGATGGAAGAAACCCCTGGAATTTTCTTTAATGATTCTCCCAGGGATAACCCGCGGGTCTCATCAAGCTCTTTGCCTGAAAGTGTCTGGTAATTATTAGTACGGGCAACATGCTCAAAGTGGTCGTGCACTTCAATTACCTCAAGCATTGTTTTTTGTATAACCAATACAATTTGCAGCGTACGAACTTCTGGAATCGTAAATGATAACTCGTATGGCTCAAACCCGACAAACCGGATACGAATTGTGTAGTTGCCTTCACACAAATTTTCAAACTGCAACTCACCTTGTTCATTCGTAGTGGTTACAAAGCCGGGCAGCAGTTCAACGGTAGCTCCGGCAAGTCGTTCGGCTGTCTCGGTGGTAACGTTACCTGACAGGGTATGTGTACAAGGCTGACCGTGTACAGCGGTACCGAGCAGTAAAATGAAACTGAATACAAGCGGCTTCACATAATGCAACAAGGTTGCAAATATAAAACATTGCCGCTATAGTGTGGCGTAACCCGGTTTTAATCTACAATG
>JAGUUF010000267.1 GCA_020063545.1 Cytophagales bacterium | reverse complement strand
CGGGTATCCACATCAGCGATGCCCGTTATGTTGTGCTTTTCAAGATATTGCTGCAGGCTTTCCCGGGCAGTAGCGCGGCTGAATTCGGCCGAAAATTCGTTTACCACAATGCCGCTGATTTTGGGTGAGCCCGATTCCTGCTCTTCATCCACAGTACCATAGTTGCCTATGTGGGCGGTGGTGTTTACGATGATTTGCCCGAAATAGGATGGGTCGGTGTAAATTTCCTGGTAGCCCGTCATGCCTGTATTAAAGCAGATTTCACCACCCGTTGTGCCCGGGCTGCCGATTAGGTTGCCTTCTGCCAGGAGGCCGTCTTGTAACAGGAGGTATGCTTTCTTTTTCACGATGTATCAGGTTTAACAAAAATAATCCGCAAATGAATATGGCCGGCCATTGCCGGGCAATTTTTGACTCGTTTCCGGAAAAGGCAATAAAAAAGGGATTGAACAAATGCCCAATCCCCTTTCTTTATGTTTTTTAAACACGTTATTTCTTATCCTTTTTGTCGGTTTTCTTTTTGGCCGGCTTTTTCTCTGAGGCAGGTTCTGCTGCGGCTTCGGGCGCTCCGGCAACTTCCTGAGCAGTCTCATCTTTTTTACCCTTAGCTCCGCGGCTTCTGCGCGTTTTACCCTTTTTGGCAACTGCTTCTTTGCCGTACAACTCGTTAAAATCCACCAGTTCAATCAGGCACATTTCGGCATTGTCGCCAAGCCGAACATCGCCCATTTTAATAATGCGGGTGTACCCGCCCTGGCGCTCGGCTATGCGCGAAGCAACCGTGCCGAACAGTTCGCTAACCGACTCTTTGTTTTGAAGGTATGAAAATACCGTTCTGCGCGAGTGCGTGGTGTCAATCTTAGCCTTGGTCAGCAAGGGCTCAACATATTTGCGTAATGCTTTTGCCTTGGCAACCGTTGTGGTAATGCGCTTTTTAAGGATAAGCGAACTGGCCATGTTGGAAAGCAGGGCTTTCCGGTGGCTTGCCGTTCTTCCCAGGTGATTTATTTTCTTACCGTGTCTCATGGTTCATTAATCTTCATCAAGTTTGTACTTGCCCAGGTCCATGCCGAAGGTCAGGCCTTTTTCCGACACCAACTGCTCCAGTTCGGCCAGCGACTTCTTTCCGAAGTTGCGGAACTTCATCATATCGGAGATTTCCAGTTGCACCAGGTCACCCAGTGTTTTCACATCTGCAGCCTTGAGGCAGTTATACGCCCGAACGGAAAGATCGAGATCGTGAAGCGGGGTTTTGAGGAGTTTGCGCATGTGCAGCAATTCTTCGTCAACTTGTTCCACTTCAGCATCTTTTCCTGTTTCAAGCTCCATGGATTTATCGGAGAACAAGGCAAAATGCTTAATCAGGATGTGGGCAGCACCTTCCAGCGCCTTTTCGGGGTGGATGGAGCCATCGGTCTGGATATCCAAAACAAGTTTTTCGTAGTCGGTTTTCTGCTCTACCCGTGTGTTCTCCACGCTGAACTTCACATTTTTAATCGGGGTGAAGATGGCATCGATGGGAATGTACCCAAAAACCTGTTCGGCAGGTTTGCTTTCTTCGGCCGGCAGGTAGCCCCTTCCTTTATCTATGGTAAGCTCAATTTCAAAGTGAGCCGACTCATCGAGGTTGCAAATGACATGGTCGGGATTTAACACTTCAAAAGCAGAAGTAAAGCGGGCGATATCACCGGCTTTAAACTGCTTCTGCTTCTTGATGTTAACCGTTATTTTACTGTCCACATTGTCACCGGTTTTTTTGAGGCGTACCATTTTCAGGTTCAAAATAATTTCGGCAACATCTTCCACAACGCCATCGAGGGTGCTGAACTCATGCAGCACTCCGGGAATCTTAATACCGATAATGGCATAACCTTCGAGCGATGAAAGCAGAATTCTGCGAAGGGCATTACCAATGGTAACGCCATAACCTTTTTCAAGCGGCTTAAAGGTAAACGTGCCGTGAAAATCATCGGCTTTTTCCATCACCACTTTATCGGGTATTTGAAATGCAAGTATTGACATAGGTATCTTCTTAATTAAAGGTTATCATTATTTCGAGTACAATTCAACGATCAATTGCTCGTTGATGTTCTCGGGTATATCCTCGCGGGGAGGCAGGTGAATTAGTTTTCCTTCCATTTCGGCACCATCCCACTCCAGCCACGAATACTTTCTGGCACCTTGCACCGAAAGGCTGTTGGTAATGGCTTCCAGTGATTTGGATTTTTCGCGTACCCCTACGCGGTCGCCCGGACGAAGGGTGAATGACGGAATGTTAACAATCTCGCCATTTACGGTAATGTGTTTGTGCAGCACAAGCTGGCGCGCTCCCCTGCGGGTGGGCGCAATGCCCATGCGGTAAACGGTGTTGTCGAGGCGGGCCTCAAGCAACTGCAACAATACTTCACCAGTAACCCCCTTTTTGCGCGAGGCTTTATCGAACAGCTTGGCAAACTGCCTCTCGAGCAGGCCGTAAATGTATTTTGCTTTCTGCTTCTCAGCTAACTGCGTAGCATACTCCGACTGCTTGCGCTTTTTACCGCGACCGTGCATACCGGGGGCGTGGTTCTTCTTCTGAAGCGCCTTGTTTTCACCCAAAACCGGCTCTCCGAATCGCCTGGATATTCTGGCTTTTGGACCTGTGTATCGTGCCATTACTTTTTAATTTTTTTATTCAGCGTTTGTGTTAATTAAACCCTTCTCTTTTTGGGAGGACGGCAGCCGTTGTGCGGCAGCGGTGTCATGTCCTTAATAGCGGTAACTTCTATACCGGCTGTTTGAATGGTACGGATGGCCGACTCACGGCCTGCGCCCGGACCTTTCACAAATACCTCCACTTTACGAAGGCCAAGTTCGAATGCCCGTGTTGCACAATCCTGGGCAGCCATCTGGGCCGCATAGGGTGTGTTTTTCTTAGAACCCTTGAATCCCATTTTGCCGGCCGAAGACCACGTTACCACCTGACCAGTTGAGTTGGTCATGGAAATAACGATGTTGTTAAACGTGGCTTTGATGTGCGCCTGGCCTACGGCCTCAACGGTTACAACCCGCTTCTTGGCTTTGTCTTTTCTTTTCTCGGTTGACATTATCGTTGTTCGTTAATGTTTCGTTACTGGTTACCCTTTCGTTGCCTTCTTCTTGTTGGCAACGGTTTTACGCTTGCCTTTACGCGTACGGGCGTTATTCTTGGTTGTCTGGCCGCGTACGGGCAGGCCTTTGCGGTGGCGCAGGCCACGGTAGCAACCGATATCCATCAGTCGCTTGATGCTCAGTTGAACTTCTGAGCGAAGCGAACCCTCTACCCTGAATTTTTCGGAGATGATGGAACGAATGGCATTCGACTCCTCATCGGTCCAGTCTTTGGCCTTCTTGTTCCAATCTACACCCGCCTGGGTAAGAATGTTCTGTGCTGACCTGCGGCCAATGCCGTAAATGTAGGTCAGGCTGATTTCGCCTCTCTTGTTATCGGGGATATCGACACCTTGTATCCTTGCCATGTTTTGTTTGTTATCGGTTATACTTTATCCCTGCCGTTGTTTAAAACGGGGGTTCTTTTTATTAATAACATATAGCTTGCCGTTGCGCCTGATGATTTTGCAATCGGCACTGCGTTTCTTTATGGATGCTTTTACTTTCATTGTGTTCAATCCTTATTTATACCTGAATACAATTCTTCCTTTCGTTAAATCGTAAGGCGACATCTCCAGCCTTACTTTATCGCCAGGCAACAAGCGGATGTAGTTCATCCGCATTTTACCCGATATATGCGCCAGCACTTCGTGTCCGTTTTCCAACTGAACGCGAAACATGGCATTCGATAACGCTTCCGTTATCGTTCCATCCTGCTCTATCGACTTTTGCTTCGCCACTTAAACGAGTACTTTTCTTCTATATACTGATGTGTTGTTAACACTTCTGTTTTCTCTTCCCGTATGGCCACCATGTGCTCAAAATGAGCCGATGGCCGCCTGTCGGCCGTGCGTATCGTCCACCCGTCACGTTCCTGCACCACCTTTTTGGTTCCCATGTTTATCATCGGCTCGATGGCAAACACCATTCCGGGCACCAGCTTTACACCTTTACCCCGCTTACCAAAGTTGGGTACTTCTGGGTCTTCGTGCAGGTTTTTTCCAACGCCATGACCAACCAGTTCACGCACCACACCATAGCCAAAACTTTCCACATAACTCTGGATGGCAAAACTCACATCACCCATCCGGTTACCGGCCTTTGCCTGTTCAATGCCCCGGTACAACGACTCATACGTTCGTTCCAGCAACAGGAGCACTTTTTCATCTGTGCCCTCCAGCGGGTAGGTATAAGCCGAATCGCTGTGGTAGCCCTTGTAATACACTCCGCAATCAATCGAAACCACATCGCCCTCCTTTAATTCATAGTTGGAGGGTATTCCGTGAACAACCACATCGTTTACCGATATGCACAGCGATGCCGGAAACGATCCGTTATAATTCTTGAAGGAGGGCACCCCTCCGTAATCGCGGATGTATTCTTCGGCTACCTTATCGAGTACTGACGTCTTGATGCCGGGTTTAATGAGTCCGGCTATTTCACCATGAGCCTGGCCCAAAATGCGGGCCCCCTCTTTGATGATGCTTATCTCTTCGTCAGACTTTAAGTGAACCATTCAGCACTTAAGCCGCAGCAAATTGAGAACGACCTTTCACACGCCCCGATTTCATCATGCCTTCATAGTGCCGCATTAACAGGTAACTTTCAATCTGCTGCAGGGTGTCGAGGATAACCCCCACCATAATCAGCAACGAAGTGCCACCATAAAACTGGGCAAAATTCTGACCGACTCCCGCACGCACGGCAAAAGCCGGCAGCACGGCAACAACCACCAGGAACAACGCACCGGGCAGTGTGATTCTTGACAATACTGTATCTATAAACTCAGCGGTTTGTTTACCGGGCTTTATTCCCGGAATGAACCCACCGTTCCGTTTCAGGTTATCGGCAATATCATTGGAGTTAATGGTAATGGCCGTGTAGAAAAATGTAAACACCAGGATTAACGAACCGAACAGCAGGTTATACTGCCAGCTGGTAAAATCCGAAAAGGTAGAACCGATATACGCACCGATGTCGCTGTCGCGCCAGAAGCCCGCCAGCAAAGCCGGTATGAACATTAACGCCTGCGCGAAAATGATAGGCATTACCCCGGCTGAGTTCAACTTCAACGGGATAAAGTCGCGCTTACCGCCATATAACTTGTTGCCGATTACCTGCTTGGCATACTGAATGGGTATTCTGCGGGTAGCCTGCGTAAGCATAATAACGCCCATTACCACAAAGAACAAGGCAAGCAATTCAATAATAAATAACAAGGCTCCCTGCATTCCGCGGTTATTCACCGCTTCGTCAATGATGGCTCCGGGGAAACGGGATACGATGCCAATCATGATCAGCATGGATATTCCGTTTCCTATACCCTTATCGGTAATGCGTTCGCCCAACCACATGCAGAACATCGTTCCGGCAATCAAGATGGTAATAGACGAGAAATAGAAAAAGAAACCGGGATTGGTAATGGCCTCAACGGGGATGGTACCGCGGATGTATCCGTACGACTGAAAGCCGGTGATGAAGATGGTTAACACGCGGGTCATCTGGTTCAGCCTCTTGCGGCCCGAGTCTCCTTCCTTCTGCAATTTCTGGAAATAGGGTACCGCAAACGTTAATAGCTGAACAATAATGGATGCCGATATGTACGGCATAATGCCCAAAGCGAAGATGGAAGCGCGGCTGAAGGAACCACCCAGGAATGTGTTGAGCAGATCAAATATTCCGCCCGAAGCCACATTGCCAGCCAGGATAACCGGATCAATGCCGGGCAGCACAATGAAGGAGCCCAGCCTGAAAATAATCAGGAAGCCAATCGTGTTGAGAATACGTACACGAAGGTCTTCGATTGAAAAAATATTCCGTATGGTGGTAATGAATCGCTTCATTATTAAATCTTGGTTGTTGAGCCTCCGGCCTTTTCAATTGCTTTAACTGCGGTTTCCGAAAACGCGTGAGCCTGCACGTTTATTTTTGCCTTCAACTCGCCCCGGCCCAGCACTTTTACCTTATCGTTTTTGCCGACAATTCCGTTGTCGATCAGAAACTGCAGGCTGATGTCGCTGGATTTAGCCGCCAGGGTTTCGAGCACATCCAGGTTCACTGCTTTGAAGTACTCTTTATTATTATTCTTAAACCCGAACTTGGGCACGCGCCTTTGAAGCGGCATCTGCCCGCCTTCGAAGCCGAATTTCTTTGAATATCCTGACCTTGACTTGGCACCTTTGTGGCCACGTCCTGCGGTGGTTCCGCCAGAGCCCTGTCCGCGGCCCAGGCGCTTGTTGGTTTTTACCGACCCTGCTGCCGGTTTAAGCGTGTGCAATTTCATGTTACAATTCCTTTACGGTAACCAGGTGATTAACTTTTTGAATCATCCCGGCAATTTGCGGGGTTAATTCAACTTCAATGCTTTTATTGAGTCGCCCAAGCCCCAACGCACGCAAGGTGCGCTGCTGGGTTTCCGGGCGCTTAATGTCGCTTCGGGATTGTGTGATTTTTACCTTGCCCATACCTTATCCGTTAAAAACTTTCGACAATGACACACCGCGGTTCTTGGCAATGGTAAACGGATCGCGCATACTGGTTAGCGCCTTAAACGTTGCCTTTACCACGTTGTGCGGGTTGGAAGAACCTTTTGATTTTGCCAATACATTGTGCACCCCGGCACTTTCCAATACGGCACGCATGGCACCACCCGCAATTACACCCGTACCGGGTGAGGCAGGCTTGAGCAGCACCAAACCACCACCAAATTTACCGATGGCTTCATGCGGCACGGTTCCTTTCGAAATCGGAACCTTAACCAGGTGCTTCTTGGCATCGTCAATGCCTTTAGTAATGGCATCGGTAACTTCGTTGGCTTTTCCGAGGCCATACCCCACCACACCGTTTCCATCGCCTACCACAACAATGGCTGCAAAACTGAACCTTCGCCCGCCTTTCACAACTTTGGCTACGCGCTCAATGGCTACCACACGCTCTTTCAGATCAATTTCGCTTGCCTTAACCGTACTGATGTTGCTTACTGACATATTGTGTTTGTCTAAGGTTTAGAATTTCAATCCGCCCTCGCGCGCGCCTTCTGCAAATGCTTTTACGTTTCCGTGATACAGGTACCCGTTGCGGTCGAACACAACGGTTGTAACACCGGCAGCGATGGCCTTCTCTGCTATCTTTTTGCCAGCGTTTTTCGAGTTGGCAATGTTCAGCCTGGTCTTGTCGCCCAGTTCGCGGGTAGAAACAGACGTCAGTGTAACTCCTTTGCTATCGTCAATAACCTGGGCATAAATACCGGTGTTGCTTCTGAATACAGACAACCGGGGACGCTCGCCAGTACCCGTAATTTTCTTGCGTACACCCATTTTAATCCGTGTACGCCTTGTTGTGTTCTTACCTGCCATAGATTGCACTGTTTACTGTTGCCTTATTTTATTTAGCTGCAGCCTTACCTGCTTTTCTGCGAACATATTCGCCCACAAACCGGATACCTTTGCCTTTGTAGGGCTCAACCTTGCGCAGCGATTTTATCTTTGCTGCCACCTGGCCTACCAGTTGCTTGTCGATTCCTTCAAGTGTTATAGTCGGGTTACCGCCTTTTTCCTGGGTTGCCTGAACTTTTACTTCCTGCGGCACCGCCAGAAAGATGTTGTGAGAATAACCAAGACTCAACTCAAGTACATTGGATTGCGCATTGGCCTTAAAGCCTACACCCACCAATTCCAGTTGTTGCTTATATCCGTTCTTAACGCCTTCAACCATGTTGGCAATCAGCGCCCGGTAAAGACCATGCATGGCCTTGTGGCGCTTTTGCTCGGTAGGGCGCTCAACAATAACCTGGTTATCCTCCTGCCGGATGGTAAAATCAGGATCAATAACCTGGGTAAGCTCGCCTTTCGGTCCCTTTACGGTAACCTTGTGGTTCTCCTTCGAAAACGCGAAGGTAATACCGGCAGGTATGGTAATCGGTTGTCTTCCTATGCGCGACATAACTTCAGCTCTTTAATAGACGTAACATAAAACTTCACCGCCCACATTCATTTTGCGTGCTTCCTTATCGGTAATCACACCTTTTGACGTGGAGAGGATGGCCACACCCAAGCCATTCATTACCCGGGGCAGCCTGCTCGTATCAACATACTTCCGCAGACCCGGGGTACTTACGCGTTCAAGCCTGGAGATAGCCGATTCGCGGGTTTCCGGGTTGTACTTCAGGGCGATTTTAATAATGCCCTGGTTGGCCAGCCCATCCTCAAACTTGTAGTTCAGGATATAGCCCTTATCGAATAACACTTTGGTTATTTCTTTCTTCAGGTTTGACGCAGGGATTTCAACCACCTTGTGGTTTGCCTTAATGGCATTGCGTAACCGGGTCAAATAATCTGAAATAGGATCTGTCATGTTTCTATTTCTTAGTCTAAAATGCTTTTAAATAAAGCAGCCCGTTTTTAACGGGCTGCAAAGATACCTAACAATTTCTGTTATCCAAACTGTTACCGGGTTTCGCCCCGTTGCCTGCGGGGGACCTTGGTACTCAGCAACCTAATCAATATGTCGTGCCGGTTATTACCAGCTAGCCTTGGTCAAACCCGGGATTTTACCCGCAGAGGCCATTTCGCGGAAAACGTTACGGCATACGCCAAATTTTCCAACATAGCCCTTGGGCCGGCCCGTAAGCTTGCACCGGTTTTTTAACCGAACCGGTGAGGCATTGCGCGGCAGTTTATCGAGGGCCAGGTAATCGCCAGCCTCTTTTAAACTCTTGCGCTTAGCCGCATACAGGGCTACCAGCTTTTCCCTTTTTGTTTGCCTTGCTATTACAGATAGTTTCGCCATTCGTTCGTTAGTTTTTATTGGCAAACGGCATCCCGAACGCTTTCAGGAGCTCGTAGCTTTCTTCATCAGTTTTGGCAGTGGTTACAAACGTAATGTCCATACCGCTGATCTTGTTTACCTTATCAATAGAAATCTCGGGGAAGATGATTTGCTCCTTCACACCGAGCGTGTAATTGCCGCGGCCGTCAAAGCCTTTGGGGTTCACTCCGCGGAAGTCGCGCACCCGCGGCAGGGCAATGTTCATCAGCCGGTCCATAAATTCGTACATGCGGTCTCCTCGCAGGGTAACGCGCACGCCAATGGGCATGTCTTCGCGCAATTTGAAATTTGAAATTGCCTTTTTCGATTTGGTGGCAACGGCTTTCTGACCGGTTATTGCCGAGATTTCTTCTACGGCAACATCAATCAACTTCTTATCAGTTACTGCAACACCCATACCTTTGTTAATGCAGATCTTGTCGATCTTGGGTACCTGCATAACCGACTTGTACTGGAACTTTGATTTCAAAGCCGGTACAATTTCTTTCTGATACTTTTCTTTTAATCTTGGAGTAGCCATCACTTTATAAATTCTCCTGTTTTCTTCGCATACCGTTGAAGCTTGCCTTTTTCGTTCAGCTTTCGTCCTACCCGGGTAGGCTTCCCGCTGGCCGGGTCAATCACCATCAGGTTACTGATGTGAACGGAGCCTTCCGTTTTCTTAATACCGCCTTCGGGCTTTCCGGCTGAAGGTTTCTCGTGCTTGGTTACCACGTTTATCCCTTCAACAATAGCACGGTTTTTTGCAAGCCACACTTCCAACACCTTACCGGTTTTGCCTTTATCATCACCGGCAATAACCTTAACGGTATCGCCTTTCCGGATGTGCAACTTAGGTTGTTTGTTATATTTTCTTTCCATCGCTTTAAATCACTTCAGGTGCCAACGACACGATTTTCATAAATTGTTTTTCGCGCAGTTCACGGGCAACCGGACCGAAAATGCGGGTACCGCGCGGTTCGTCCTGGTTATTGAGCAGCACGGCTGCGTTGTCTTCAAACCGGATGTACGAGCCGTCTTTCCTGCGGATTTCTTTTGTGGTGCGCACCACCACCGCCTTTGATACGGTGCCCTTCTTTACCTGGCTGGTAGGCATGGCCGATTTTACCGTAACAACAATTTTATCGCCCACGGAAGCATAGCGCCTTTTACTGCCGCCCAGCACGTGCATACAAAGCACTTCCTTTGCTCCGCTGTTATCGGCTACCGTTAATCTGGTTTCGGTGCGTATCATAATTATTTTGCTTTTTCTACAATCTCAACTAATCTCCACCGCTTGGTTTTGCTCAACGGGCGCGTTTCCATAATGCGCACGGTATCGCCAATACCGGCTTCATTCTTTTCGTCATGCGCCATGAACCTGGTGGTTTTGTGAACAAATTTTTCGTAGATGGGGTGCTTAACCTTACGGTCAACGGCAACGGTAATGCTTTTTTGCATCTTATTGCTCACCACAATTCCCACACGCTCTTTTCTCAGTTTCCTTTCCATCGGAATTATTTTTGAATTTCTTTTGAACGAAGTTCTGTTTTCAGACGGGCAATGAGCCTGCGGGTTTGCTTAATCCGCATCGGGTTTTCGATTGCCGAAACCTGGTGTGCGAACTTCATTTTTCTGAGCGCTTCTTTTTCACTGGCAATCTTTTCAGTGAGTTCCGGTACGCTCAATGCTTTAATGTCTGTATTCTTCATGGTTACTGACCTTCTACGTAATCTCTGCGAATCGTGAATTTTGTTTTAATGGGAAGTTTCCCTTCCGCCAGCCGCAGTGCCTCGCGTGCAGTGGCCACACTTACACCCCCTGCCTCAAACAAAATCGTACCCGGCTTTACCACGGCAACCCAATACTCGGGCGCACCTTTACCTTTACCCATCCGCACT
>JAGUUF010000212.1 GCA_020063545.1 Cytophagales bacterium | reverse complement strand
TGAATGGACTCATTCGGATCAAACAACATCCGTTTTTTCGGATCCACTTTAAGCAGGAAAAATTTAAGTGCACCCAACCCGATTATTTCAAATAGCTGCCGGGCTTCATCATCGGTTAGTCCTTCAATTTTGCCAAGTTCGCGCGTTTGCCGTTCGGCCTCGGCAACCATTTCGGCCATCAAATCATCGGCATCCACAACCGTTCCTTCACGCGATTTCATTTTACCTGTGGGTAAATCTACCATGCCGTATGAGAGGTGATAGCATTTATCAGCCCATGCATAGCCCAGTTTTTTAAGAATCAGAAAAAGAACCTTGAAATGATATTCCTGTTCATTGCCGACCGTATACACCTGCCCCTCAATTTTCGGGAAATCGCGGAAACGCAGGATAGCCGTACCAATATCCTGGGTGATATACACCGAAGTGCCATCGGCACGCAACAATACTTTTTGATCAAGGCCATCTGCAGTAAGGTCAACCCATACCGAACCATCATCTTTTTTAAAGAAAACACCACGGTCCAGTCCCTTCAACACCTCGTCTTTGCCGAGCAGGTACGTTTCGGATTCGTAGTACAACTTTTCAAAGTCAACACCCATGCGCTTATAGGTGGCCTCAAACCCGGCATATACCCACCCGTTCATCTTATGCCACAAGGCAACGGTTTCTTCGTCTTTTGCTTCCCACTTGCGCAGCAGGTCAACAGCGAGTTGCATAATGGGCGCATCCTTTTCGGCAAGCTCCTGGCCAATGCCCTGCTGTTTCAGTTCTTCAACCTGCTTTTTGTAATGCTTATCAAATTCAACATAATATTTACCCACCAGGTGGTCGCCTTTCATGCCGCTGCTTTCTGGTGTTTCGCCATTTCCAAAAAGTTTCCATGCGGCCATGGATTTACAGATGTGAATGCCGCGGTCGTTGATGATCTGAACCCGGTGCACGGTATAGCCGATGGCATTATAGATTTCGCTTACACTCCAGCCCAAAAAATTGTTACGCAAATGTCCCAGGTGCAGCGGCTTGTTGGTGTTGGGAGAAGAGTACTCCACCATTATTTCCCTGCCGGACGCAGGAAGTGATCCGAAATTCAGATCGCTGTAAATGGATTGAAGCGTGCTAAGCCAGGCAGTATCCTTTAGAACGATATTTAAAAAACCCTTTACCACATTGCAGCGCGCCACAACTGAAGATTCGCGCATAAGGTACTCGCCAACAAGCCTGGCCGTTTCTTCAGGATTTTTTTTTGAAACCTTCGTTAACGGAAAACATACCAGCGTATGCGAACCCTCAAATTCGGGATTGGTAGGCTGCAATTGAAACTGTTCTACCGTGCTATTAAAAAGTTGCTGAACAGCTTTTTGTATTTCGGATCGAAGGGTATTATCTAAATTCATTACAAAAGAGTTGGTAGTTGTTAGTTGTTAGTTCTTCATGTGACACCAATAGCCATCAACTAACAACCAGCAACCCAAAAATTACATGTCAAGAACGTACGCGAAAATCAATGGCGCAACAATAGTTGCATCCGATTCAATAATGTACTTGGGTGTTTCGATGCTGAGTTTTCCCCAGGTAATTTTTTCGTTGGGAACTGCCCCTGAGTACGATCCGTATGAGGTGGTGCTGTCGCTGATCTGGCAGAAGTAACTCCAGAACGGAACGCCATCGCGCTCCAGGTCCTGGTGCAACATGGGCACAACGCAAATCGGGAAATCGCCCGCGATGCCGCCACCAATCTGGAAGAAACCGATGCCTTCTGTGCCGGCATTTTGTGTGTACCAGTCGGCCAGCCACACCATGTATTCAATGCCGCTCTTCATGGTAGAGGCTTTCAGTTCGCCTGTAACGCAATACGAAGCGAAGATGTTGCCCATAGTAGAATCTTCCCAGCCGGGCACAACCATCGGCAGGTTTTTTTCAGCCGCGGCAACCATCCACGAGTTTTTCGGATCGATCTCATAATATTGTTTCAGATCACCGCTGTTGAGCATGCGGTACATGAACTCGTGCGGAAAAAGGCGCTCGCCTTTGTCTTCGGCATCCTTCCAAACTTTAAACAAGTGTTTTTGCAGCCGCCTGAATGCCTCTTCTTCCGGGATACACGTATCGGTAACGCGGTTTAAGTGATTTTGCAGTAAGTCCCACTCCTGTTCGGGCGTAAGGTCGCGGTAGTTGGGAATGCGCCTGTAATGCGAATGGGCCACCAGGTTCATGATATCCTCTTCGAGGTTGGCGCCCGTGCAGGAAATGATGTGCACGTTGTTCTGGCGAATCATCTCCGAAAAGCTGATGCCCAGTTCACCGGTACTCATGGCCCCGGCCAGGGTTACCATCATTTTCTTTCCTTCGGCTATATGCTTTTTGTAGCCTTTGGCCGCATCCACCAGGGCCGCGGCATTAAAGTGGAGGTAATGTTTTTCAATAAACGCTGAAATGGGTCGGTTTAAACTCATGGCAAAAAGTTTGGTGCGAAATTAAGGAATAAGCCCTTTCGGACAAGGTTAAAAATTTAACCAGTCAATTTAGCAAACAGGCTAACCAAGTTTTGTTTCAAAAAGCACCAGGTTATGAATGGGTTTGAACAGGTGGATTTCAATGGCATCGCCAATCTCGTACTTAGTAAATACTTTCTTTTTCACAAAAACCTCAAGCCCATCAATTATTAATTTATAGTATGTAGTGTTCTCATCGGAATCAGTCAGTTTGTCTGTAACAATTCCGCGCACTATGGTTTTCCTGCCTACACTGACTTTCTCATCGTGTTTTCGGATAGTGTATAGTAGCCATGCACCAAATCCTGAGGCAATAACGATAACCAGGGCAAGTTGATAGTTAGTCGGGTTGGGAACTTCTGCGACCTGGAGCAGAAAAACCCCGCCACCCATTATAACCAGCGTTCCCAAAATTACCGACAGAATCAGTTTCCTACGGTAGGCATTGAGAATTTGTTTGTCCGATTCATTCAGTTCCTGTTCGGTTTCAGTTAAAAGTTCGTGGCCCTCTTTACGAAGCCGGTTAATCTTTTCTATTAAAGGCTTCTTTTTTCTTTGAGCAATGCGATAACGGATAAACATAAAGGCCGCTATTGCTACAAACGCGATCACTGTAACATACACTTCATTCCCATCTTCGCGGGGAATAAAAAGTATAGAAAACCCTATGGCAGCCCCGACTACGCCAACGAAATAAAAATCTTCTTTATTCCATCTCATACACTGGTTGATTTCAGATGATATGGATTTGAGAAATTCCGAACAGTAAGGAAATAAATACAAAGGCTGCGCTGTAAATGGCGTAGACCCCCAGTCTGTTCAGGACGTAGTTTAGAACCATCACCAAGTAAGATTGCAGCCTGAATTTACTCAACAAACACCGGTCTGTCAACTATCGCTTTGGCGGTAGCTTCCAGGATTTCAAACCCGTTTTCGGCCATCCGGTTTTCGGTGTCGAGTGTCGGGTTCACTTCAACAATCTCCCACGCTACCAGTTTGGGGCTTTTGGCTAGTTCCACGTTAAGTATTTTGGCTTCATCAACGGTCAACCCGTTGGGTACCGGTGTGCCTGTACCAGTAGAAATGCGGCTGTCAAGGCTGTCCACGTCAAACGAAACATAAATCAGGTCGCAATGGTCGAGCATCTCCAGCGCACGGGCGGCTATTTTTACGGGGCCAAGTTTTTTTACTTCATCCGCTTCAATAAAGTTGATGTTGTGCTTATTGATTAAATAGTTCTCGGGTTTTTCCAAATCGCGCACGGCAACATACACAATGTCTTCCGGGTAAATTTTAGGGCCGGGCATGCCCACGTTTTTAATCTGCTCCCAGTACTCCAGCGTTTCACCTCTTGGATCGTTTACCTTGCACTCCAGGTTATCAATACCGCAGGCCATGGCCAGCGGCATGCCGTGCATGTTGCCCGAGGGTGTTGTAAATGGCGTGTGAATATCGGCATGGGCGTCAATCCACACTACGCCAAGCCGGGCATTTGGGTTAGCTTTTTTTATACCCGCAATGGTTCCATAGGCAGTGCTGTGATCGCCCGCCATAATCAGCGGGAAGTAATCATCCCAAAGGGTTTCGTACACCTCCAGGCACACGCGCTCCTCCATTATCATTACGCCATCAATAAACTTGGCGTAAGCGTGTTTGGCACCATCGAACAGCAATTCGTTTACGTGCTCCACCTCTACCGACTCGTGCTGTTTAAAAAAATCAGACTTCAGGTCGAGGCTGGCAATTTTCATAGCCTCCACACCCAGGCTGGCCCCGCGGGTGCCGGCACCGATTTCTGATTTTACTTCTATGATCTTTATCTCTTTCACAAAATACCAATTGAATTACTGAATAAACCTACCTCGAAAAAAGAACAGGAATTACCACTCCCGGGGTTGCCTTAGAAATCGGGCAATGGGTTGAGCCCCTTATAAATATGGGCGAAAATGAGGTTTTTTACGTGGTTTACCATTCGTACAAGCATTGCAAAGATGGTGAATTTATGGCAATATTGCACACCTTTTTTGGCTTGTTGCCGGTTACCGTTGGTAGCCTTAATCTGAACGTAAAACCGGCAGCGCAAAACGAATAACAACGAAAAATGAAGAGCTACCGCGAACTGATTGAACAAACCTTTGAGTTCCCGCAGAAGGAATTTAAAGTACGCGACAATGAATTGCTGTTTAACGATGTTCCGCTAACGGAGATAATCGCCCGGTACGGAACACCGCTTAAGCTTACGTACCTGCCGCGGATAAGCGAAAACATCCGGTTTGCCCAGGCCACGTTTAACAGCGCCATCGAAAAATTCAAATACAACGGCACATACACCTATTGCTACTGCACCAAGTCATCGCACTTTTCGTTTGTGCTGGAAGAGGCCCTGAAGAATAATGTACACCTCGAAACTTCTTCTTCCTTTGATATCCCCATTGTAAGAAGTTTGTACGAAGCCGGAAGGATCAGTAAAGAAACCTACATCATCTGCAACGGCTTTAAAATGCCGTTATACCTCCAATACATTAACGAGTTGCTGAATGAGGGCTTCAACTGCATTCCCATACTCGATAACATGAATGAGCTGGAGTCGTACGAAAAAAATGTTAACGGTTCGTACCAGGTGGGCATTCGGGTGGCAGCCGATGAAGAACCCAACTTTGAGTTCTACACTTCGCGCCTGGGCATCCGGTACAGCGACATCACGAATTTCTACAAAGAAAAGATTGCAACCAGCAGCAAGGCTTCGCTTAAGATGCTGCACTTTTTTATTAACACCGGTATAAAAGATACAGCTTATTACTGGAGTGAACTAAGCCGGTTCATTTTCAAGTATTGTGAGTTGAAGAAAATCTGCCCGACACTCGACTCGGTTGATATTGGCGGAGGGTTCCCGATAAAAACTTCACTTACCTTTCAGTACGATTACAAGTACATGATTGAGCAGATTGTTGAAAACATTAAGTGGATATGCGACAAGAACAATGTACCGGTGCCCCACATCTTTACCGAGTTCGGCAGCTATACCGTAGGCGAAAGCGGTGCGGTGCTTTACAAGGTAATTGACCAGAAACTGCAAAACGACAAAGAATTGTGGTACATGATTGACGGTTCGTTTATTACCCACCTGCCCGATGCCTGGGGGCTTAACCAGAAATACATTCTGCTGGCCCTGAACAAATGGGATGATCCTTTCCATAAAGTGAATATTGGTGGCCTCACCTGCGACAGTCACGATTACTATAATTCCGAAGCACACACAGGCGAAGTATTTTTACCGATGATTAATGACGAAGAGCCGCTTTATATCGGGTTCTTTCATACCGGGGCCTACCAGGAGTCGCTGGGCGGCTATGGCGGCATTCAGCATTGCCTGATACCCGCACCCAAGCATGTGCTGATTGACCGCAATGAAGACGGGGAAATCACTACTTCACTGTTTGCCCCGGAGCAAACCGAAGAAAGCATGCTTAGCGTACTGGGGTATAAAAAAACATTTGCGCATTCCTGAAATGAGCCGTAAATCAAAAAACCTCCCGGCCGGGAGGTTTTTTGATTGTGCAGTGTCCGGAGTAATCAGAAGGTAACCACACCCTGAATAACAAATCCTTTAAACTCCCCATTGGCAAACATGCTGGTGTCTTTGAAGCCTGCTGCCGAAGTTGAGCGGTTGTCGAAGAATTCGGGGAATCCTGTGTACTTCTGGTTAACATACTCACCTTTTAACAAAACATTCTTTGTAATGAACCATCCACCGGCAAAGGCAGTACGCTTAATGGTAACGTCAAACCGGTCGCCCTGGTAAATATAGCTGGCGGTGTTCGTAGCCTGGCCGAGGGCAATCTCGGCATCAACAGCATTGTATTTCACCCCGATAAAAAATTGTTCCTTTTTACCAAACCGGTATAGCAAATCAACAGCGGTTTGGGTTGCCTGGCGCTTATCAAGTTTATCGAATACGGGCTTAAGTGTTCCGTCATTGTTGGTCGGATCGCTGTATTGGAGTTCACCGTTTTCAACCGGTGAATTTCCGCTTACTACTTCATACGTACCGAATACTTCAAGGCCTTTAAACTTAATGAACGGGTTAATTACCCAGCTTGTAATGTTATCGGTAATGCCGGGGTTGAAGCGGCCCGATGTAAAGGCTGTGGTTACCGTTGCGGCATTATTATCCATAACAAACTGGTAGTTTGAACCGGTACGGTCGCCACCATACAGCGTATTGCGGATAGAGGATTTGGTGGTTAAAAATGTTCCGCTCAACCGAACGCGCAGATCATCATTAATACTCTTGTCATACGCGGCCTTCCAGTAAAAGTTCGGGTCGCGGTCGTTAGGTTTTGTAACGTTACCCTGAATTTCACCATCGGTGTAACCCATCATCAGCATCAGGTCTTTTTTGTACCAGTACAATTCCCACCCGATTTCGGTTGTAAAGGCATCCATAATGTTGTTTTCAATAAACGGGTTCCACAGGGTATGGCCGCCATCCGATCTGCGGTAGTGGGCATCGCCATAATTAATTTCCATGTGGCCTACCCGCAGTGAAAGGTTGGTCCAGAGTTTATCCATAAAGGCGCTGTTCAAGAAACTTACCTTATCCACTTGCAGGTAGCCGCCTTTTACCCAAAATTCGTTGTGGTGGTGCGATGCCATGTAGTTGGCCAGGTGCAGCCGTACCCCATCGGCCAGTTGAACATCGAAGTACAGATTAGCCTGTGCAAGCGGGAAGCCTGCCGACATTTCATACAACTGGTTGGAGTTGGTTAACACCCGTTGTGTGTTAGGGGCCCCGGTGGGATCTGGCGTGTATACCCATGCGCCATATACATTCGGGTCGGGTGTAAAGTTGCCCGGAGCCGCAGCACCGGTTACCCGGTTAATGAAATTGCCGTTATCATCTTCAATCCAGGTGGTTGCACCATCTGCCAGCACCACGCGGGCAGAATTAGAGTGGGTGAATTTCTGGAAGCCCTGGGTAAAGCCGGCACCAATACGCAGTTTAAAGCCATCGTATTGCACCGTGTCTTTGTGTTTGTTGATTTCAAAAACATTTATCCCGCGTTGATCGTAGGCGCGCATGTATTGAATTGCCGGCTGTTGAGCCAGCAGCGCACCGGCAAAAAAAGTCAGCACCAGCATACTGACCATCCTGATATGTTTTGTGGTGTTCATAACATAGTTTGTTTAAGGTTATACATTATTTAGTTGGTGTTATTGTTAACTCAAATTTTACGGTTACTTGCTCCCCTACTTTGATTGTGCCCATCATGGCTGTGGGCGGATCCATCTTATACTCTTTCATTTTTACCGTATGTGCTCCGGCCAGCCGTATATCGCCTTGTGGTAATAGTGCATACTGCACATCCATGGCAACCGACTGCGATGCCCCGGCCATGGTTAATGTGCCCGTAGTTTTCAGCAGGCCATCGGTAACGGAAATGGTTGAAAGCTTATAGGTTATTGATGGATTCTTTTCATAGGTAAAGGCTTCCCATGTTTTGTTGTCCATCATCCTGCCTTTGGTGCTTTTAATGGATTCCACCGGTATTTTAACCGTCACATCCTTTACCTCCTTTATTTTTCCTGCTTCGGTATAAAAATGCCCGGTAAAATCAAGTTTGGTAACATCCGAGGTCCAGTCGTGCAGGGTAGAAGTTCCGGCAACTGTCATTTTAAAAGTCTTAACAGCGTACAAAACCTGGGCTTGTGCCGATAGTGCAGCGAATACCAACAGGATACTGAACTGAGTTTTTGGTTTAAGAAGTGGCGTCATGGTTTTCTGGTTGATGACGCCATGAAAGTACCCGCCAAGTGGCTAACCGGGAATGATGGTTATCACAACACCGGTTGATTAAAGTCACACACCAATGTGCGATATATCAGGTTGGAAAACTGAGCAGAAACCGCTTCAGGCATTTATTTGCAGGCGATCGACCCATTAAGCCGGCATGAACCCCAGGGCAAATCCGTGGCAATTTTTCTTGGAGCATTTTTCCTTTATTCAGTATATTCAACTCCCGTTTCTGTTAACAAAGTCGTCAACCGTTAACCCTGCACACCTATGAAAGTCTATGATGAAAAACACCTGAAAAACATTGTATTGCTTGGAGCCCCAAAAAGCGGCAAGACCCTGCTTGCCGAAGATATGCTGTTTGAAGCCGGTATTACGCACCGAAGGGGCACTATTGAAGGTAAAAATACCGTATCCGACTACCACGAAATAGAACAGGAACGCGGCAACTCCATTTTCGCCACCGTTTTGCATACCGAGTGGCGCGATTACAAGATTAACATTATTGACACACCGGGCTTTGACGATTTTGTTGGTGAGATGATCTCTGCCATACGCGTTGCCGATACCTGTGTACTGGTTATTAATGCCCAACATGGCGTAGAAGTAGGCACTGAGCTGATCTGGAAATATGTTGATGAATTTAACAAGCCGGTAATCTTTGCCATTAACCAGGCCGATCATCCTAAGGCAGATTTTGATAGTGCCCTTGACTCGCTGAGGAAAACTTTTGGTAAAGCGGTAACCCAAATGCAGTACCCCGTAAACCAGGGCGATGGGTTCGATTCCATCATTGACCTGCTCAAAATGGTGATGTACAAATTCCCGGCCGAAGGCGGCAAACCTCAAAAACTTCCGATACCTGAAAACGAAAAAGAAAAAGCCAATCAACTGCATAACGAGTTGGTTGAAAAAGCTGCTGAGAACGATGAGAAGTTGATGGAAAAATACTTTGAAAAGGGAACGTTGGATGAAGATGAAATGCGCGAAGGCCTGAAGCAGGGCATGATCCACCACGATGTTTTCCCGGTATTCGTAATGTCGGCCAAGAAGAACATGGGCAGCGGCCGCATGATGGGATTCATTGATAATGTTGCCCCTTCACCACGGGAAGCAAAACCCGAAATTACCACCGATGGTAAAGAGATTCCTTACGACCCGACAAAACCGGCCGCACTTTTTGTTTTTAAATCGCACCTTGAACCCAACCTGGGTAAGCTGTCGTTCTTTAAAGTAATATCAGGAGAAGTTACCTCCAACTCCGAACTCATCAACAGCCAGACCGGTGCCACCGAAAAATTTCACCAGTTGTTTATCATGGACGGAAAAACCCGCAACCCGGTTGACAAACTGGTGGCGGGCGATATCGGGGCAACGTTAAAGTTAAAAGATACCTTCACCAACCAAACCCTTCATGCCAAAGGTTTTGACGTAACCATTCAGCCTATCGTATATCCTGAACCGCGCATACGCACGGCCATTGTTGCCCAAAGCAAAGGAGACGATGAAAAAATCGGGGAAGTGCTTCAAAAGATCCACCAGGAAGACCCTACGCTGGAAGTTGGTTATTCGCGCGAACTGAAACAACTCATCATTTCCGGGCAAGGCGAAATGCACCTGGCCGTGTGCAAGTGGTTTCTCGAACAAATGTATAAGCTCCATGTAGAATACAAAACCCCGCGTATCTCCTACCGCGAAACCATCCGCAAACCGGCTACGGCCATGTACCGCCATAAAAAACAATCGGGCGGGGCCGGCCAGTTTGGTGAAGTGCACCTGAAAGTGGAGCCATACTATGAAGGCATGCCCGAGCCAGCCGAATACTCGGTGCGGGGTAAAGAGTTTATTGACCTGGAGTGGGGCGGCAAGCTTGCTTTCTACAACTGTATTGTGGGAGGTGTAATTGATGCCCGGTTTATTCCCTCCATCTTAAAAGGTGTAATGGAAAAAATGGAAGAAGGCCCGATAACCGGATCGTATGTTCGCGATGTGCGCGTGTGCGTGTACGATGGCAAAATGCACCCGGTTGATTCGAACGACATTTCCTTTAAGATAGCCGGCATGATGGCCTTTAAAGAGGCTTTTATGAATGCCGAGCCCACCCTGCTGGAACCCATTTACGACATTGAAGTAATGGTGCCCGAAGAAATTATGGGCGATGTGATGGGCGATTTACAGACCCGGAGGTCAATGATTATGGGCATCGATTCAAAAGGAAATTTCCAGGTAGTAAAGGCAAGAACACCGCTTGCCGAGCTCGACCGATACTCAACCACCTTGCGTTCCCTTTCGCAGGGCAGGGCCAGCTTCACCCAGAAATTTGCCGAGTACGTTCAGGTGCCGTTTGAACTGCAACAGAAACTGGCCAAACAAACACAGGAGGCAGAACTGGTTTAAATCGGCTTTGAAACAGCCTTAATCGGGTTGGAAAAATTAGTTAGTTTTGGCCGTTAACCAACCCTGGTGAGCAACTCAATCGTTATAATACCCACCTATAACGAAAGGGAGAATATTGAGGCAATTGTTGCCGCAGTATTCTCGCTTTCAACACCGTTTCACATCCTGGTTGTGGATGACAATTCGCCCGACCATACAGGAGACCTTGTTGAGTCCCTGCAAACTCAATACAATACATCCGGTACCCGTCTCCACCTGCTCAGACGTAACGAAAAACAAGGATTAGGCACTGCCTATATTGCCGGATTTAGGTATTGCCTTGAGAAAGGCTACGAATATATAATGGAGATGGATGCAGACTTCTCGCACAACCCTGCCGATTTACCGCGTTTGCTCGAAGCCTGCAAAGACAAAGGTTTTGATATGGCCATCGGCTCGCGCTATGCCACCGGTGTTAACGTGGTAAACTGGCCCATTGGGCGGGTGCTCCTCTCCTACTTTGCCAGTTCGTACGTACGGCTTATTACCGGCATGCCCATCCGCGATACTACGGCCGGGTTTATTTGTTATAAACGAAAAGTCCTTGAAACCATACCTTTGGATAACGTGAAATTTGTGGGGTACGCTTTCCAGATTGAATTGAAATTCAAAGCATGGAAATACGGTTTTAAACTAACGGAGGTTCCCATTATTTTCACTGAACGGGTGCGGGGGCAATCCAAACTTTCGGCCGGCATTTTCAAAGAAGCATTTTTGGGCGTAATTCAACTGGAAGTGCAGAGCTGGTTTACAAAATATAAACAGACTACTAAATAATTAGTGAACTGTCCGTTTATTTTAGCCCTAATCAAACCGGATTGCCTTAATCGGGTTAATGCGCGTTACCATTGCTGTTGGCAATAACAACACTACGGCCACAACAATAAACGTAAGGATATTAAGCGATACCACCAGGGGCCAATCCCAGCTAACCGGTACAAAACTCATGTAATAATCTTTCGGGTCGAGCGGGATAAGTTTAAACCGGTCCTGCAAAAAGCAAAAGCCAAGGCCAACCAGGTTACCGATGGCAAGCCCTTTAACCATAAGCCGGATACCGCTGTGAATAAAAATCCACCGGACTAATTTATCGGATGCGCCCAGTGCCTTCAGCATGCCAATCATCTGCGTACGCTCCATCACCAGGATAAGAATAATTGAAATCATGTTTACGCATACAACCGAAAGAATAATCGCCAGTAAAATATTTACCTGGCGGCTTAGCAGGTGCAGCCACTCAAATACCTGTATGTATTTGTCTTTAACGGCATAAATATTCAAATCAAAATCAATCTGTTCGCCCAGGGCATAGCCGGCTTCATCAATGCGGTTAACATCGATTACAAACACTTCAATGCCACCGGCTACGCTGTCGGCCCAATCGTTTAGCCGCGCAATCAGGCGTATATCGCCAATAATAATCTTGCCGTCAAAGTATTCGCTAAGGTTCGTTTCGTAAATACCGGTAACGGTAAGTCGCCTGAAACGCGGGGGGTTTTGAAAAAAGTGTACAATTACCTGGTCGCCCACTGCCAGGTTAAGCTTGCCGGCTATAATTTTACTGATTACTACCTCGTTCGAATAGCCCGAATCCGGAAAATGCAGAAACCTGCCGGCAATCATGTTGCTGCTGAACGAAAGGGTATCGAAACTTTTGCCCACGCCTTTCAGCACAATTCCCAGCACTTCATCATCGGTTTTAATCAGCCCTGCTTTATGGGCATACTCCTGCATGTGCTTTACCAAACCCGATTGGCCATAGTTTTTGTACAACTCCACATTAACATCCATCGGTGTTTCTTCCACCGAGTTGTTCATGGTAAATTTGTTGATAAGCAAATGCCCACTGAAGCTATAGATTTTATTTTTTACGGTATCCTGGAAGCCTCTCATAATCAGAAACGAGATGATGGCTGCCCCCAACCCAATGCCGATGCTGGCAATGGCTATTTTATGGATGGTGGACGAAAAACTTTCGCCCACCTCGCGGGTTATGCGCTTCGATATGAAATAGGAAAGGTTCATCTATATTTAGGAGCAAGATAATGAAGATATGACACGCGCTCTACTACTTATACTGGCAATAAGTTGCTCCCACAACCCGGCACCGCCCGGTACATCCACCCAAGAAAAGGAACCTCAGGTGGCCCGTGTAATCGTTGGGGCCGAGCAGTTGAATGACCTCGTGCCAAAACTGGGCTCACAGCGCATAGCGTTGCTGGTAAACCACACTTCTCTGGTTGGGAACACCCACCTGGCCGATACATTGCTTAAGCACAATGTAAACCTGGTAAAAATTTTTGTGCCCGAACATGGCTTTCGCGGTACAGCCGATGCCGGTGAGGAAATAAAAGACGGAACAGATACGAAAACCGGCTTGCCGCTGGTTTCGCTGTATGGCGCCAATAAAAAGGCAACCCCCCGGAAACTTGCCGATGTGGATATTGTTGTGTTTGATATCCAGGATGTAGGCGCCCGGTTCTTTACCTACGCAAGCAGCATGCACTACATGATGGAAGCCTGCGCAGAGAATAATAAAAAACTCATCATCCTCGACCGGCCCAACCCCAATGGGTATGTGGATGGACCTGTGTTGAAACCCGAATTCAAATCGTTTGTGGGCATGCACCCGGTACCCATTGCGCATGGCCTTACGGTTGGCGAACTGGCCCGGATGATAAACGGTGAAGGATGGCTTGGTGAAAATAAAAAATGCAGCCTCGAAGTGATTCCCGTTAAAAACTGGAAGCACGATGATTTTTATTCGGTACCTGTTCGTCCGTCACCCAACCTGCCGGATGACCAATCTATTAAACTGTATCCTTCTACCTGCCTGTTTGAAGGAACGGCACTCAGCGTAGGCCGCGGAACGCAAACACCCTTCCAGGTAATCGGCCATCCTGAATTAAAAAACATGTCCTTTCAATTCACCCCGGTAAGTATTGACGGCATGTCAAAAAATCCTCCGCACGAAAACACGGTGTGCTACGGTATTGACCTGCGAAGCGTTCCAGTTAAACGTCAGCTTGATTTGAGCTATTTAATCAGCATGTACCATGCTTTTCCGCATAAAGAAAAATTCTTCATCAGTTATTTTGAAAAACTGGCCGGTACGGCAAAACTTCGGGAACAAATACAACAGGGGCTTGACGAAGCAACAATCCGGAAGAGTTGGCAGGATGAATTGAATGCATATAAAGAACTCAGGAAGAAATATTTACTGTATCAGTAAAAGCTACAAGCTACGAGCCACAAGCTTGTAGCTTGTAGCGCGAAGCTTGTAGCTCATAGCTTATCCCAATGACCAGATCCGAAAAAGTAAACGACATCCTCAGGTTACTGGATAAACACGTACCGGAGGTACCGATACCTTTACATCATAAAGACGCATACACGCTTTTGATCTCGGTTTTGCTTTCCGCGCAATGCACCGATGAGCGGGTAAACAAAACAACGCCCCATCTTTTTAAGCTTGCTGATAACCCGTTTGATATGATGAAACTTTCGGTAGAAGAAATCAGGAAAATCATCAAACCCTGCGGGTTGTCGCCCATGAAATCAAAAGGCATTGCCGGGCTGTCAAAAATCCTGGTTGAAAAATACGGTGGCCGGGTGCCCGATACATTTGACGAACTGGAGGCGCTGCCGGGCGTTGGCCACAAAACCGCTTCGGTGGTGATGACCCAGTGGTTTGGTAAGCCGGCCTTCCCGGTGGATACGCACATCCATCGCCTTGCCTACCGCTGGGGGTTATCCAGCGGAAAGAGCGTGGAGCAAACCGAGCGAGACCTGAAAAGACTGATACCAGAGAAAAAATGGAACAAGGCACACCTGCAGATTATTTATTTCGGTCGTAAATACTGCCCGGCCCGCGGGCATCACTGGAAAGCGTGCCCCATTTGCTCAAAATATATGCGTAAAGAACTTCGTGACTGACCGGGTTCACTATTTTTGCGCATAATATGAATGACCTCCGCATCATCTTTATGGGCACGCCCGAATTTGCCGTGCCCAGCCTTGAGATATTAGTTGAACACAAGTTTAACATCATCGCGGTTGTTACCGCACCCGATAAGCCCCAGGGCCGCGGACAAAGAATTACATTCTCACCGGTTAAAGAAACTGCGCTTAAGTACAACATCCCCGTCCTTCAACCTGCTAACCTTAAATCATCACAGTTTATTGAAGAACTTAAAAGCTACCGGGCTAACCTACAGGTAGTAGTCGCGTTTCGGATGTTGCCGGAAGCAGTGTGGGCCATGCCGGCATACGGAACATTTAACCTGCACGCCTCCCTCCTTCCACAATACCGCGGGGCTGCACCCATAAACTGGGCCATTATCAATGGCGAAAAAGAAACAGGTGTTACTACCTTTTTTCTAAAACATGAAATTGATACCGGCAGCATTATCTGCCAGGAGAAAGAGCCCATTTACGACACCGATGATGCCGGAACATTATATGAGCGATTGAAAACAAAAGGGGCAGCGCTGGTATTGAAAACAGTAAAGGCAATTCAATCCGGAAATTACCCCTCCCAGCCCCAGGATGAAACGGCACCTGTGAGGCATGCTCCGAAAATCTTTAAAGAAACCTGCCGGATTAACTGGAATCAGCCTGCACCCAACATCCATAATTTTGTTCGGGGGCTCTGTCCGTACCCGGGGGCATGGACAGTTCTTAATAACAAAACATATAAAATCTTAAAAACAGAAGTTACGCCAACCCAATCCGGGATGGATCCGGGCAGTATTCATACAGACAATAAAACCTATCTTTACATCCAGTCCTCCACCGGTTGTATTTCAGTTATTGAACTTCAGCCGGAAGGAAAAAAAAGGATGACGATTGCTGAATTTTTCAGGGGCAATAAACTTTAGGTTACCGGAAAACAACCGGTAACAGGAAACCTGCAACAAAATGACCATCTCGCTTATAGCTGCACTAACTAAAAACCGGGTCATCGGTAAAAACAACGACCTGCCGTGGCACCTGCCTGATGATATGAAGTATTTTATGCAGACCACCAAAGGCCATCATGTTATCATGGGCAGAAAAAACTACCAGTCAATACCCGAAAAATTCAGGCCCCTGCCTAACCGTATTAATATTGTGGTTACCCGCCAGCCCGGGTTTTCAGCACCGCAGTGCCACGTTGTTCATGCTATCGAGCAAGGGTTGGAAATTGCGCGGAACAACAACGAAAGCGAAGTGTTTATCATCGGGGGCGCTGAAATTTACCGTGACGGTTTTAAGCATGCACAGAAATTGTACCTGACTGAAATAGACGCTGTCGCTGAAGGCGATACATACTTTCCTGCCTACGACAAGGAACAGTGGAAAGAAGTCTCGCGCAGGCACCATCCGGCCGATGACCGCCATGCCTTTGCTTTTGATTTTGTGGTGTACCAGCGAATCAATTAGGCTCATGTATTACCTTTAGGAAAACTGTTTTTACTATGGAATCACACAAACGCATCCTTGGTATCCTCTACATTGTTTCGGGGGTATTGCAAACCATTATCCTCTCGCTTGTTGCAGCCTTTATCGGATCACTTTTCCCGTTCATCGCCAGTGAAGTTGACCCGAAGGCTGAACAAATACTGATGCTCGTTGGAAAATTCATTCCGATCTTCGTCTGGAGCCTTATCCTGGTTGTGGCTGTACCGTGTATAATCGGGGGAGTGGCAATCCTTAACAAAAAAAAATGGGCGCTGACTCTGCTCCTGATTATGGGTTGCCTTAAGTTGTTTTCGTTTCCCATCGGTACGGCACTGGGTATTTACACCATTTGGGTATATTCAGAAGATAACAAATTCAAATCAGCCGCCTGAGTATGCCCAGACAAAACCTTTCGGGTAAAGTGGTTTGGCTAACCGGTGCTTCCTCGGGCATTGGCGAAGCACTGGCCTACGAACTCGCCCGTAAGGGAACAAAACTTATTTTGTCATCGCGCAGAAAAGAAGCACTTGAAAAAGTAAAAGGTAATTGCCCGGCCGAAGCGCAACCAAACATCCGCATTCTGCCACTGGACCTTGCCCAGCCGGCTACCCTTAACCTTAGTGTTGAAGCGGCCTTACAGCTTTTCGGCCATGTAGACATCCTGATAAACAATGGCGGCATCGCACAGCGAAGCCTGGCAAAAGAAACTACCGTTGAGGTTGACCGGATGCTGATGGAAGTTGACTACTTCGGTACCGTTGCGTTAACCAAATACCTGTTGCCGCATTTTATGGCGCGCAGGTCGGGCCACATAGTAACGGTAACCAGTGTAATGGGTAAAATCGGCACGCCATACCGATCGGGTTACGCGGCCGCCAAACATGCCCTGCACGGCTTCTTTGATTCGCTGCGTGCCGAACTATGGAGAGAAAGTAAACAGATATATGTAACCCTGGTGTGCCCCGGATGGATACGCACCAGCATTACATTAAATGCCCTTACCGGTGATGGCAGCGCGCTGAACAAAATGGACACGACCACCGATCGGGGCATGGCGCCAGCGGTATTTGCCCGAAAAATGGTACGGGCCATCGAGAAGAAAAAAGAGGAGGTGTACATAGGCGGATCAAAAGAGAAATTGGCCGTTGCGGTTAAGCGGTTTTTTCCCGGGGTGTTTTCAAAAATCATCCGTACAGCAAAAGTGAGGTAATGGAAATTGATTACCTCACCAACCTGTTCATCATTCTCATCGGTTTTATTGCCGGCTTTCTGAACACCGTGGCCGGGGGCGGTTCACTCATCAGCCTGCCCATCCTCATTTTCCTGGGGCTTCCGGGTTCGGTAGCCAATGCTACCAGCCGGGTGGCCATCCTGGCGCAAAATGTTTTTGCCGTTACCGGCTTCAACAGCAAGGGCATTAAACTGCCCATGCCCTACAGCATCTACCTTGGCCTGGCCTCGCTGCTTGGCGGACTAATAGGCGCAAAACTCGCAGTGGATATACGCGATGCGTTGTTCAACCGCATACTTGCCGTTATCATGATGCTGGTTGTGCTTAGCATTGCACTGGAAAAAAGGAAAACGCCACAACAACAAGCTGAACGGCTTTCCTTCAAACACCAGGCGCTGGGAATTGTTGCTTTTGTATTTTTGGGCATTTATGGCGGATTCATCCAGGCCGGCATCGGCTTTTTGGTTATTGCCGCACTCACCAACATTAATCACCTTAGCCTGGTTAAAACAAACTACGTAAAAGTATTTGCAGCAATTGTGTACACCGGGGTTTCTGTACTTGTATTTACACTGGAAGATAAAATTGTATGGACTACCGGGCTGGTACTTGCCATCGGCCAGGGGTTTGGCGGCTGGTATGCAAGCCGGTGGAGCGTGGAGAAGGGTGACATGTGGATAAAACGAATCATGGTGGTTACTGTTATTGGGCTGGCCATTAAACTTTGGTTTTTCTGATGATCGACATTACCCTGCTTACAGATTCACGGTACGTACACCCAAAGGAAATCAACTGGTACGTACAGAATATACTGGATGAAGATACCCTGCTTCGGGCTGCGCTGGAAAAACACGGCCTCCGGATTGACCGGACAAACTGGGACAATCCCGATTACGACTGGACCGGCACGCGCTATGCCGTTTTTCGCACCACGTGGGATTATTTTGATCGGTTTGGTGAATTTTCGCAATGGCTTGACCAGGTGCAAAAAAAAACAACATTACTAAACCCGATAGAACTGGTGCGCTGGAATATGGATAAACATTACCTGCGCGATTTAAACAACCAGGGCATTGCTATTCCGCCCACGGTATTTATTGAACCGGGTGAAAACCGGTCATTGACTCAAATTGTAAAGGATTCAAGCTGGGGCGATTGCATCCTGAAGCCGGCCGTTTCGGGGGCAGCCCGGCATACGTACAGGCTTAACCCCAAAAACCTGGATGAGCATGAATCCATCTTCCGTAAACTAATCGCTGCCGAATCGCTGCTGCTCCAGGAATTTCAGCATCCGGTTATCGAAAAAGGCGAAGTGGCGTACATGCTTTTTGAAGGAAAATTCAGTCATGCCGTACTAAAAAAAGCCCGGCCGGGCGATT
>JAGUUF010000286.1 GCA_020063545.1 Cytophagales bacterium | reverse complement strand
TTGCGGTAAACGTTCGGGCAAGGCCTACGGCAAACATTACTCCCAATCCGGCTAATATTTGTGAAGGCAGCACGGTTACACTAAATGGTAATCCGGTAACGGGATTCGGATCAATTTCAAGTCATACCTGGGGAGGGGCTGTTGGAATTCTCGACAACAGCACTATTCAAACCCCAACGGTTCAGGCATCTACTTTACCAGGTAGTTACGGGTTAACGTATGTAACCACGGCCGACTTTGGAGGAGGAGTTTTCTGTTCCTCTACAGCAGTCAATTCAACGGTAAACGTTTCTGCTAATCCAACACCTGCTAATGCCGGACCTGACCAGTTTCTGTGTATTTCGCCACCCCTTAATGCAACGCTTGCCGGCAGCAACCCTGCTCCTGGAACAGGCACATGGACACGCGTTAGCGGTCCCGGTCTTCCACCTACATTTACACCCAATGCCAATACTCCGAACGCTGTTGTACAGGTGTTTGCCAACGGCATACACACGTTCAGGTGGACAGTAGTTAACGGTACATGCTCATCGTTTGATGACGTAATAATTGATTTCGGTACAACTCCTCCCGCTTCCAATGCCGGTACCGATCAGGATGTATGCGGCCTCTCGGCAACCTTAAATGGTAATGACCCAACGTTTGCTACGGGCACATGGAGCCAGATTGCAGGCCCCGGAACATCCTCGTTTGTACCCAATGCCAATACGCGTAATGCCGTTGTTAACGTAACGGTGCCCGGAACGTATACCTACCGCTGGCGCCTATCTTCCGGTACGTGCGCGCCTTCGGATGATTTTGTTGATATAATTTTCCGCGACCCGCCAACAGTTGCCGGTCCTGCCGACTTTACGCACTGTTTAAACAACCCGCCAACTGCCCCGTTCTTTGTTAACCTTTCGGGCACGTTTGGCGGAGGCGCTATTCAGGCCCGATGGGAAGTGGTTACCGGTACAGGAGTATTTTCTTCTAGCGGCAGTGCCATCGGAGTTTTTGATAACTCAAGTCCGGCAACGGATACCTACCAGCCCTCAGCTGGCGATTTCACAGCAGGTTCGGTAACGCTTCGGTTGATAACCAATGATCCGGTAGGCGCCTGCGTGGCGGTTAATGATCCGTTGGTTATCACCTTCGACCGGTTGCCTTCACCGGCAGCGGCAGGGCCTGATTTTGCCACGTGCGATCCTACAGCGAACCTGGCGGCCATCGCAGCAGATAATGGCGGAACGGGTACATGGAGTGTTGGCAATGCGTTGTACTACCAAACATTCACCTATCCTAATGGTACCGGGCTATCCGGGCCTAATCCACACCCTACCGTATTTAATCATCCGGATGGGTGGAGTATAACCGCACCCGATGCAAATACCTTGCTGGAAAACAGCCCTGTGAATGGCGATTACCTGCGCGTTCAATCCAACGCTATGCAGGCCCACGATGTAAATGCGGAATTGGTATGGCGATCGCCTATTCTTAATATCACAGCGTTACCCAACATTACCATATCCATACAACTGGCTGAATTCGGAACGATGGAGCCAACGGATTATATCCGTGCTTTTTACCGGATTAACGGTGGTACAGAAATTCTGCTGGGTGAAATTGTTGACGACAGTGCTGTTGATGCTGCCTTCAATACGTTTACAGTTTCCGGTTTAACCGGAACAACATTGGAAATTGTTGTAAGAGTATTGAACAACGCCAATGACGAAATCCACCGCTTTGATAATATATTCGTATCCAGTGCCGGTGCATTCCTCCCGCTTATAGCAGACATCAATAATCCTACAACAGGAATTTCAAATCTCCCGGTTGGCAACACAACATTTACATGGACAGTAACCAGCGCTCTGGGTGTCTGCAGTTCATCGAACGACCAGGTTATAGTCACCCGCCATGCTTCACCGGTAAACAACAATCAAACCCCTGCTTTGTGCGAAGATGCCCCTACACTTGGCACGGCTACCGTAACGCTGGCATTTCTTAACAGCCTGAACGATGCGATTACCGGCATACCGGCTTCGGCAGGCAGAACTGTTCAATTCTTTACCGACCCTGCCCGTACCATTCCATACCCGGCTTCGGCATCGTTGGCCAACCTTGATGTTGTCTATACACGGGTAACCCGTACCGATGTGCTCCCGGGGTGCATTACGGATGGCACCGTTACGTTTACAATCCGGTCGCGCCCGGCAGCCATCAACCAAAATCCTGAATTCTGCGAAGACCTCCCTGTTGGCAGCAACACACGGGCCGGTATAAATCTTACAACCTTTGATAACGCAGTGAAAAACGGAGTGGCTGCCAATACCGTGGCGTGGTTTGCTGATGCAGGAACAACCATTCCGGTACCTGATCCGACTAATGTAACCGCTAACGATGGTACATCCTTCTTTGCCCGCGTTACGGATACGTTCGGCTGTACCAATGTTGCCGAGGTTGAAATCAGGATAAATCCCCGGCCGGGCCCTAACCCGATTATTGGCGCCAGCAACGTGTGCGTTGATCCAACCGCCATTAACCTGTATCAGATAACCACCATCAATGCGGGGGCCACCTATAACTGGACAATTCCCGATCCCCCGTTCGACCGGTTTGCCGGTGGCGGGGTGAATGATTTCTTCGTGCTGCTGGCTTTCCCGGTTATCGTAAGTCCGGGGCAGGATATGACAGTAGTTGAAACTTCCAATAAGGGTTGCGTAGGTCTGCCCAATGTTAAAAATATTACGGTTGAGAGCAGCCCGCCACCTATTGTTATTACCGGCCCAACAGCCGTTTGCGAAAATGAAACAGGTGTGGTGTACAGCGTTCCAAACCTGGCTAATACTACCTATGCATGGACAGTACCTGCGGGTTCATCCATCATCAGCGGCCAGGGTACCAACACCATTACCGTAAACTTCGGCATCGTTGCCGGATTAGTTGAAGTTGTGCCTACTACCACCACCGGATGTGCCGGTAACCCGGCAAGCCTTGGTGTAGCGATTAATCCTCGCCCCAGCCTCAACCCATTATCAAATACAGTCTGCAGCGATACGCAGGCCGGGATTACGCTTGCCGGCCCGGGTGCGGTTACGTTTAATATTACCAATGTAAGTGTGCCTCCGGGGTTGTCGCCCGCATCAAGGCCGCTGGTTAGCGGTGCGCCCAGCAGTGAAATTTTTGGCGACATCTGGACAAACACAACCGGGGGTAACCTAACTGTTCAGTACACGGTGGTACCGGTAAGCCTGGCAGGCTGTACTGGCACTGCGCAAATTGTAAACCTTACCGTGAGGCCCGAGCCTGTACTGGCGCCTAACCTGAATGATGTGATCTGCAGCGGTACGGAATCAGTGGCCATTATCCTGACAGTGGCACCCGGAAGTTCAACTGCCGACCAGTTTGAAATTACTTCGATCAATACCAACGGGTTAACGGCTGTTGCCGGAAACCCGACTACGGGCATCTTTGGGCCATCGGTATTACTGGATGATCGGTGGGAAAACCTTACTGGAGCAGCCGTAACAGTTGAATATTTTGTAAGGCCTATTAACTCGGTAACGGGATGTGTTGGCGATCCGCCAATCCCGGTAATGGTTACGGTTAATCCTGAGCCAACGGTCAACTCACCAACATCCGAAACCATTTGCAGCGGCACTTCGCCAACAATAACACTCACCTCAACCATAGCCGGAAGCAGTTTCACATGGACGGTGAAGAGTATTTCCGGCCTGATAACTGGTGCCTCCAGCGGAACAGGGGCCACAATAACCAACATTCTGGTTAACAATGGCGTGGTACCCGGAACGGTTACCTATGAAGTAACGGCAACCTCACCTCCGGCCCTGGGCGCCTGCCCAAGCGATCCGGTTGACGTGGTGATTACCGTTGACCCGGCACCCACCGGAAACGACATCAACCAAACGGTGTGTTCGGATACGCCAGGCGGTAATACCTTCTTCATTGACTTAACCACCCTTCAGTCGGCTATTAATTCGGGCGGAGGCATAACCTTCAGTTGGTTCCAGGATTTGGCATTGACCATGCCGATTGCAACGCCAACAGCTTATACCATGACCAACGGGGTTCCGGTGTTTGCCCGTGTTGACAATGGCCAATGCATTAAAGTTGCCCAGGTGTTGTTTGTAATCCGTCCAAGACCTTCCGTTACGGCATCCATAACGTCAAACTACAGCGGCTTCCAGTTGTCGTGCAACGGGGCAAGCGATGGGCAGATCACGGCAGTTCCGGCTGATGGTACCTTCCCGTACCAGTTTAGTATTGACGGTGGCACAACATTTTTTGCCAGCCCCATTTTCAACGGTTTATCCGTAGCCGGGAATCCGTACACGGTTCGTGTTCGCGATGCCAACGGTTGTACAAATAATTCAGCTCCATTAACCATTGTGCCTCCGCCACCGTTGTCGGCTGTGGGGGCAATTACCTCTAACTATAATGGTCAGCACGTCTCATGTCAGGCGGCATCCGATGGAATTGTAACCATTACACCCTCTGGAGGCTCGGGCACATACACGTATCGCTTGCTGGAATTACCCAGCAATACTACCGGTGATGCTTCCGGAGTTTATACCGGGTTACGTGCCGGCACATACACCTTTGTTGTTACCGATGGTAATAACTGCCAGTTCACCTTACCTGTAATTACCCTAACGGAACCTACCCCGGTTACTGCCACTGCTACGCTAACGGCACCTGTAAGTTGCTTTGGGGCAAGCGATGGACAAATTAGTGTAGTTGGAGGAGGCGGCACATTAGTTGGCCCAACTTACACCTTTACATTAAATCAGGCTCCATTCACCTCAAATGGGACAGGCGTTTTCACAGGTCTTGCAGCTAATAATTACACGGTAACGGTTCAGGATGACAACGGCTGTACACAGGTTTCAAATACGGTAACTGTTACACAACCCCCAGTGCTTACCGTATTCTCTTCGGTTACCAGCAACTACAATGGGGCTAAGATTAGCTGTGCCGGAGCAAACGATGCGCAGGTGACAGCAATTGCCAACGGTGGTAATGGAGGGTACACATTTACTCTGGTGCAAGACCCTGGCAATCTAACTGGTACTATAGACGGATCATTCGAAAACCTCGGACCTGGAAATTATTCTGTATTTGTACAGGATGCCGGAGGCTGTACGGTTACATCCGCTCTGGTAAATGTTTCAGAGCCAGCACCGGTTGTAGCCTCAGGATTGATTACAGGAGCCATTTCATGCAATGGAGCAAGTGATGGACAGATTACAATTAGTGGAACGGGCGGAACCGGAGCCTATACCTTTGAACAGATTAACCCAGCCGGCCCCACCAATGGCAGTGGAATATTCAGCGGGCTGGCTGATGGAACCTATGATTTTGAAGTGCGCGACCTGAATGCTTGTTCTGATTTAATTCAGATAACGATTAACCAGCCTGCACCCGTTACTGCCAGTGCGGCAGTAACCAGCAACTACAATGGTTCGCAGGTAAGCTGCAATGGCGCCAGCGATGGCATTATAACCGTAACGGCAAGCGGTGGAACGGGCCTGCTCCAGTATGTATTCGATCAATTTGTATTCACCAATACAACAGGTCAGTTCTCCGGTGTGTTTACCGGTGTTCCGGCAGGCGTTAATTATACCTTTACCGTTCGCGATTCGAAAAACTGTACCGTTGTAACGGCACCGGTTACGGTTACGCAACCCACACCGGTTACAGGCAGCGGATCAGTAACCAGCAACTATAACGGCCAGCACATTACCTGTGTGGGCGCCAGCGATGGGCAGATTACGGTAACTCCGGCTGGTGGCACAGGTGCCTATACCTTTAAATTGGATCAATCACCAACCAATACGTCAGGCGACTTAACCGGCATCTACACGGGTGTTGCTGCGGGTGTTTACACCGTTACCATTCGCGATGTGAACAACTGTTTTGTGGTTACAACCCCGATTACGATTTCACCGCCCCCGGCCTTAACAGCTACTATGGCGGTTACCAGCAATTACAATGGTCGTCAGATCAGTTGTAATGGAGCAAGCGATGGTGTTCTTACCGTTACTGCAGGCGGTGGTGTGCCGGCATACAGCTACCTGCTGGTTGAAATACCCGGAAACGTTACAGGCGCTGCCTCGGGTATATTTACCGGGGTACCGGCAGGTACATACACCGTGCAGGTAACAGATCTTAACTCGTGTGTTCGGGTAACTTCTCCGGTTACCGTTACAGAGCCCGCTGTGCTCAATGCAAGTTCAACGGTAACCAGCAACTATAACGGCCAGCAGATAAGCTGCTTTGGGGCCAGCGATGGCACCATTCGGGTTACGCAAACCGGTGGCACTCCAGGCTATACGTATTCATTTGTTGAAATACCGGGCAATACTACGGGAGCTGCCAGTGGAATTTTTACCGGTATTCCTCAAGGTACTTACACTTTCATTGTACGTGATGTGAATCTTTGCCAGATTACTACAGCCCCGATAACCATTAATCAACCTCCGGCAGTGACCGCCAGCTCTGCAGTGACCAGCAATTATAACGGATCACAAATCAGTTGTAATGGCGTTAGTGATGGTGTGATTACGGTAACTGCAGCCGGTGGTACAGGCGTACTTCAATATACATTCGATCAGTTCCCGGCCAATACCACAGGTCAGTTTTCCGGTATCTTTATCGGTGTTCCCGCAGGTGTTGGATATACCTTTACCGTTCGTGATGTGAATAACTGCCAGGTAGTGAGTGCTCCGATTACGGTAACACAACCCACTGTTGTTTCGGGAAGCGGAGCGGTAACCAGCAATTACAACGGTCAGCACATTAGGTGTGTTGGTTCAACCGATGGCATTATAACCGTTACACCGGCAGGCGGTACCGGTGCTTACAGTTTTAAACTTGATCAGGCTCCTACAAATACCTCCGGTGACCTGACCGGTGTTTACACCGGGGTGGGAGCAGGCACCTATACCATTACTATCCGCGATGCCAACAGTTGCTTCGTGGTTACCGCCCCTATTATTGTAAATTCGCCCCCGGCACTTACAGCAACCATGGCTGTAACCAGCAACTACAACGGTGCCCAGATAACCTGTAACGGTGCCAGCGATGGTATTCTTACCGTAACCGCAGGCGGGGGAGTTCCGGCTTATTCGTATCAATTAACCCCTCCGGTTAATACAACCGGTGATGTAAGCGGGGTGTATACGGGCATTCCGGCCGGCAGCTATACGGTTCTGGTAACGGATCTGAACGGCTGCCAGCGGACAACGGCTGCAACCGTTGTGTCACAACCGGCTGTTTTAGTCCCTTCATCTTCCATTACAAGCAATTATAACGGACAAGATGTGAGTTGTTTTGGTGCAAGCGATGGTATTATCAGGGTTACGCAAACCGGTGGAACATCAACCTACTCGTACCAATTCATCGAAATACCGGGTAACGTTACCGGGGCAGCTTCAGGTATCTTTACGGGCATTCCGGCCGGAACCTACACGTTCCGTGTAACAGATGTAAACAACTGTACTGCTGTTACTGTACCGATTACCGTTAATCAGCCCCCGGCCATTACGGCAAATGCGGTAATTACCAGCAATTACAACGGCCAGAACATTAGTTGTAACGGTGCAGGCGATGGCATTATCACCGTAACCTCCGCAGGAGGAACTGGAACAGCTATTTATGTATTCGATCAGTTTCCCGTTGCCAATCAGACCGGCCGCTTTTCGGGTGTGTTTACCAGCGTTGTTGCCGGGCCAAACTATACCTTTACTGCTACAGATGTTAACGGGTGTTCGGTGGTCACTGCTCCACTAACAGTAACAGAACCTGCGGCACTAACCGGTGTGGGTAATGCCACGAGCAACTTTAACGGGTTTAACATCAGTTGCTTCAACCAGACTGACGGGCAACTAACCATCACCTTCAGCGGTGGTACTGCCCCGCTAAACTTTACGCTGCTCGAAAACCCGGGCAACACCACGGGCCAGTTAACCGGTGTGTTCGATAACCTGCGTGCCGGTACCTACCGTGTGCGGATACAGGATGTAAACGGTTGCTTGTTGACAACGGCACCGGTTGCCGTTACACAGCCCACTGATCTCAATATTGCCATTGCTATTACCTCCAACTATAACGGCTTTAATGTAAGTTGTTTCGGGGCAAGCGATGGCCAGATTTCAGTGACATCATCCGGTGGCGGAGCGGGTGGTTATACGTTCGAGTTGTTTAAGTCAGGTGCCCCTACCGGAAATGTAACCGGACAGTTTTCGGGGGTTTTCACAGGTTTGAATTCCGGTTTGTATGATATCAATATTACCGATATAAACACGTGTGTTAAGAAATCCCTGCCGGTAGTTATTGTAGATCCGCTGCCGCTCTTTGAGGGCATTCTTGGCTTCGACCAGGCTATTTGTGTGGGGCAGGATGATCCTAACCCGTTTGTTGAACTTGCACCAGCCTTTGGAAGCATCGGTAACTATGTTTACCAGTGGCAGGAGTCCACCGATGGAATTTCCTTTACAGATGTACTTGGGGCAACAAGCGCCACGTTCGATCCGCCTTCATCGTTATTGGTGAAAACTTACTATAAGCGAGTAATTACCTCAGGTTGTGAAACACTTGAATCGAACGTAGTATCGGTTACAGTTAACAGTATACCAACCGCAACACTCACGCCATCGCATTCACCGGTTTGCGAGGGTGATTTCTTCATTCTCAACTTCACGTTCTCAAACGGAACAGCCCCGTATTTCTTCGACTATAATAACGGATCAACATTTGTGAATGACCGCATTGGTGCGGATGTTACACCGGTGCCGATATTAAATTACATGAACACCACCACATTCACTCTGACGGAACTACGTGACTTTAACGGATGTTTTGCCACAACCTTGCCGATAGCGGTAACCGTTCCGGTAAGCAAGATCAATCCGAACTTTACCGTGCTAAGTCCCCCGGCCCAGTGCAGTGGCAACGACTTTACTTTCCAGTGGACGGTTGATCCGGACATTGAATACACCTGGATATGGAGCGATGGTAATACGGATGTTATTCCGGCTAATACACTGCCTAACGGCACCAACTCGATTACCCATAACTTTGTCAGCTTCAACACCTCAACCAATACCAACTTCCCGGTAATTCTGTCGGCAATAAATAACGTGGATGGATGCGGCCCTAAACAAACTAACCAAACCATTACCATTTACCCGAACATCTTGATTAATATGTTCCCGAATAAAACCGAAATGTGCAGCGGAGATCAGGTTAATATTGTCAACCCCACACTGGGCGGCAATTCGCACAGTTGGCAGGTCATTCGCCAGTCTGACAATGCTGTGGTTGAAAACCGAGGGCCTTTTGTTGCGGCAGCTAACCAGACGTTTACCATCACGAACCAAACAACGTTTAATCCAAATATTTACAATATCGTGTACACGGTTTCAAACGGAAATTGTACCGCACAGCAAACTATTCCGGTTACCGTATATCGCGAGATTGTAGCCGGATTTGATGAAGGTGTTGTTCCTCCGTTTGTGGGTGGTAATGCAACGGTTACATATACCAACACCTCCTCGCCAATTGACATTACCAACTTCAGTTACAATTGGGAGTTTGGACTGGCCGGAACACCGCTGACAGAGTCAGGCATCGGGCCATTTACGGTGGATTATTCCGCTCCGGGGCTGAAAACGGTACGGTTAACAGCGGTAAACACCGTAGCCCTTGCCAATGGTGTAAGTTGCTCCAATATCTATGAGGAAAATATTAACATTCTGCTCCCTCCTTTGGTAGCAGGGTTTACCTACACTCCTCAAAATGCCTGCTTCCCTACGCAAATCCAGATACTGACCAACACGGCTACTGGCGATCAGTTCCAGTGGAGAGTGGTTGACCAGGGAGGCCGAACAGTTGGTACATCGAATGTGCCATTACCCGTGTTTGATATTGTTAACCCGGGTACGTATACCATTTTCCTAACAACTACGAATTCAATTACCTCGCAAACTGCCTTTGCCGATAACTCCGGTACTGGTCCCAATGCCATGCCGGGCGTGGTGCCGATTAATGTGTATAGCCTGCCGCTTGCTTCGTTCCAGGCAAGGCCTACTACGCTGTTTGTGCCGGATACTGAGTTAGTAACCTTTAACTTCAGTACACCGTCTGCTCCTGCTGCCGACTCGGTTAACTTCTGGTGGAACTTTGGTGATACGGGAGATATTATCAAAAAGAATTTTGGTGAACCTGATCCAACGTATCGCTATCCGGTAGAAGGCCTTTATACGGTAACTATGATTATGCGCGAAGTGCGCGGCAATGTGGTGTGTGCGGATACGGTAACGCAGCAGATTATCGCTCGCGAGGGAGGCCTGGTTAAAGTGCCGAACGCGTTTACCCCTGACCCTACCGGCCCGAATGGAGGCATCCCGAACAGTGGTGCAGCCGTGAACGATGTGTTCCTGCCGCTGGTGAAGGGAATTAATGTAAATGAACCCGGCACCTTCCTCATGCAGATATTTGATCGCTGGGGTACCATGATCTTCGAAAGCCGCAACGAACCCGGTGCACCGGTACCCATACGCGGGTGGGATGGTTACGACAGGAACCAACGCTTACTGCCGGCCGGAGTGTATGTGTTTAAACTTGTCCTCCGGTTGTCTGATGGCCAACAGGTAACCCAGGTTGGAGATGTAACATTGATTCGATAGTTTTAGGAGATGCTGAAGGCGATTAAATACGGGCTTGCAGTTTTATTGAGTGGCAGTGTGGTCATGTCATTTGCCCAGGACCTGCAGTTCTCACAATACTACAATGCCCCGCTTTATCTGAATCCCGGATTTGCCGGCATTACCCCTCAGCAACGCCTGGTGTTTAATCACCGCATGCAATGGCCTAACCTGCCCCAGGCGTTTGTTACGTACGCGGCATCCTACGATATTTTTGTTGAGGAATTGCGCAGTGGTTTTGGCTTGTTGCTTACAACCGATAAGATGGGCTCAGCAGGGTGGCGCACATCATCGGCTAATTTTTTGTATTCCTATAAAGTTAAACTTACTGAGAAGTTGGTGTTTTCTCCCGGCCTAAGTTTTTCGTATGGCACCAACGGTATTGATCGAAGCAGGATCAGGCTTGGAGATGGATTGGAATTTGAGCGTGACGGCCAGTACTATTCCATCGATCCTGATCAGGACAAGATTGGCCGGCAATCGTATTTCGATGTAGGTGCCGGAGCCCTGCTTTACACGCGGTCGCTTTGGTTCGGAGCGGCATTTACCCATATGAACGAACCAAACCTGTCGGTACTGGGTGATGTAAGTCGTTTGCCCATGAAAATGAATCTACACGTAGGTTACCGGATGGACCTCTCCGGGGGTGGCCCGCGGTCATCCGTTGTCCGCACATCCTACCTCACCTGGTCGGCCATGTACCGGCAGCAGGGGCCAACGTTCAATCAGTTCGATATTGGTGTGAATTACCACATTGATCCGGTTTCGGTTGGTTTCTGGTACCGCGGTAAACCGTGGCAAAAATCGGTTGCCGGAAGTGTTACACAAGATGCCGCCATTGTGCAATTGGGTTTATATATGCGCAACCTCACTATCGGCTACAGTTACGATTTTACTGTTTCGGAATTGCAAACCACTTCAGGCGGTGCGCATGAAATTGCACTGATATACGAATTCACCTCCAAGCCGGTGCAGCGTTCGGTTAAGAAAAAGTACCGTCTCATTCCCTGCCCTACATTCAATAGTAAGGAAGGC